>CAZSJF010000185.1:0-6092 GCA_964606705.1 uncultured Bacteroidales bacterium | reverse complement strand
TGTGTTGGGTGTGTTTGGGTTTTTTTTGTTATTTTCTGCCCGGATAGAAAACTTTACAGGAAGAAAATAACAAAATGCACAATAATAAATATATATATTTTTTTGATACCATTTGTTGATAAATAATAAATATAGGATTGCAAAGATAAAAATAATTTATAAAACTAACTAAGTTTATAAATTTGAAATAGTGGTTAAATATCTAATAATTTATAATACAGGTTTTTCATATTTTTCACTAACTGCAAATAATGATACCTGTCTTTTACAATATCCCATCCCTTTTGAGACATAGACAATCTTAATTCACTGTTTTTTACAACAGACAAAAGATTTTTTAAAAAACCGGATTCATCCTTAATGTCAGAAAGCAAAGCCGTTTTATCAGGAATAATGACATTTTCTATTCCTCCAACATTGGTTGACACAATGGGCTTGCCGGCAGCCTGAGCTTCAATAAGGCTTACAGGAGTCCCTTCATTTAACGAGGTCAGAGCTATTATATCCATCCCGGCCATTGTAAAATCAACATCCTTTTGCCATGAAGTAAACGCCAGCAATGCTTTTTCTTTTGTTTTTCTTGCATCAGTATAGTTAATTCCCAGTGATTTTGCATATTCTTCTGTTTCGCTCCTTGATTCGCCGTCACCGACAATAAAAGCTCTCACTTTTTTATCTGAATTCTCTGCAACATATTTTACCGCTTTGATAAATAATTTATGATTTTTAATCGGAACAATTCTTCCCACTATGCCAATCGCAATTTCATCACTGTCTATATTGAAATTCTTACGGAACAGTTCCCTCTTCTGCGGCATATTTTCCTGAAATTTTGACAGGTCAAAGCCTAACGGGATGATCTCTACTTTTTCTTCGGGACAGATATGGAATTTGTTTACAAGGTCATTTTTCTGATTTTCACTTATGGCAATTATTTTAGTGGTTTTTTCAGCAAGACTCCTTTCAATTTGCTTATATATGCTTGTCTTTGCACTGCTGAAGTATGCATCAAAAACATGTCCGTGAAAAGTATGTATTATAACAGGAACTTTCAGGCTAAGGGCAGCTCTTCTTCCTAACGCTCCTGCTTTTGATGCATGAGTATGGACAATATCCGGCTTGAATTTTCTGATTATCGCCTTAAGTTTAGTATATGCAATTATGTCATTTACAGGACTGATTGCTCTTTTCATTTCCGGAATAATGAATGGCTTTAACCCTAAACTTTTTACAATGAATTCCGAATTCTTCTCGGTTTTATCATTTACTCCTCCTATAAGCAGTGTTTCAAACTCAGGAGCCATATATTTGGTAAGAAGAGCAGCATTGTAAGTTGGTCCTCCCAGATTAAATCTGTTTAATATTCTTATTACTCTCGGCATTCCTTTAAAATTCAATCATCATATAAACTGCAAAAGAACAAAAAATCAATCCATAAACTTTAATTCACTGCATATTTTTTCCACCAGTGCTGAAATACTAGCAATCCCCATATCCGTGCATGTATATCTCCGGGATTATCTGAAAACAGTGTGGTTTTCAGATTGTTTATTTCTTTTAAGTTAAAAATATTCTGATTTTCAATAAAATTGTTTTCAAGCAGGTCATCAGTTATCATTGACCTAAGTTCTGTCCGGAACCATTTTAACAGAGGAACTTCAAATCCCTGCTTACCGCGGTTATGTATCTCTTCAGGTAAATGTTCACGGAAAGTATCCTTTAATATTATTTTTCTTCGCTTATCGTCAATTTTATACTCTGAAGGTAAAGAGAATACAAAATTTACAAGTTCATAGTCAAGAAAAGGAACCCTTACCTCAAGCGAATTTGCCATAGACATCATATCAACTTTAACGAGCATATCGTTTTGCAATACAAGGTACATATCGGAATACAATACATCATTGATACCACGGTCATCTTTTATATACTTTATGAGGCCTGACTTCCTTTGTAAATAGGTATTTTTATCAAATCCTGAAGAAAGCAGCTTACTTACTTCATTTTCATCAGCAAAAGAACACCATCTCCAGTATCTTTCCTGCGGCGAAAGCCCGACACCTTTTGCAAATCTGCTGAACTGCCTTATTTTATTTGTAAATCTCGTATTTCTTGACTGGGGCAGAATGTTCCACACAGGAGAAGACCATTTTATAAGATTGTTTAATATTCCGCCGTTTCTTGCTTTGTATTCCGCCATATGTTTATTGTAGCCGGCGAACATCTCATCAGCACCGTCACCTGAAAGCGCAACTTTCACATGTTTTCTTGTGTACTTACTCAGAATATAGACGGCCAAAGCGGAAGAATCTGCAAAAGGCTCATCAGTATATTCAAGGACATTATGTAATACTGAGAACAAATCATCATTGGTAAGCCTAAAAACTGTATGATTGGTATTATATTTCTTTGCAACAAGTTCTGCATAATAGGTTTCATCAAAAAGAGGCTCATCTTTAAAGCCGATGGAAAATGTATTCAATTGTCTTGTGTGTTGTGAGGCAAGGGCTACTATGATGGATGAGTCTATGCCTCCGCTGAGGAATGCACCTAACGGCACATCTGAAATCAGCCGCTTTTTTACGGATTCATTCAGCAACTGAAATAACTTTTCTTTTGCAGAAGCATAGGATATATTCTGATAATTGCCACTTTCAAATGGTATTTTGTAATATTGTTTTTCTGTTATTTTATTCTCTTTGATATACATATAATAACCAGGCACCAATTTCCTGACATTTTTAAAAATGGAAGCCGTGCCCGGGATATAATTCAACTGCAGATAACTATAAAGAGAAACAGCATCTATTTCCTTTGGTATACCTAAAGAAATCAAAGCTTTCATTTCGGAAGCGAACATCAGCTTATCATTGTCCTGATATATTAAAAGCGGCTTTATGCCTGATCTGTCACGTGCGATAAATAATGATTCTTCCACCTTATCATATATAGCAAAAGCAAAAAAACCGTTCAGCCTGTTTAAAAAAGACGGGCCTTCCTGGATATAAAGGTATAATAGGACCTCTGTATCGCAATGGGTAAGAAATTTCACACCTTTCTTTATAAGCTGTTCTTTTAATTCAGGGAAATTATAGACTTCTCCGTTATATATTATCGTGTATCTTCCCGTTTCGTCTGTAAACGGCTGGGATGCCATATCTGATGTATCTATTACAGATAATCTGGTATGGCCTAATGCAACATTATTATGCAGATATATATCATTATTATCAGGTCCCCTTTTATGCAGTGAAGATACGGCAAGGTTTATTTTTGGCAAATAATTCTTTCCATTTTCATTAAAAGCTAATATTCCGGCAATGCCACACATTTAATATAATCTATGAATAAGCAAAGGTAATAAGATTTTTCAAGAAATAGAGATTTTAAAATATTGCTCCATGAAAAGTTTATTACTTTTCAAAACGGTAACGATATTTTATAAAAAATGACTCTTTAGATATAGAATTTCAAAAAAATATTGTAATATTGACATGATTTAAAAAGATTGGTTAACGGGTTCTACGATTTTTTTGAATCAAAATAAAAAAATGCATGCATTGAACTTGCCAAAATAAATTTTCAGAACCCACGTGATTAATTTATGTATTTTTCTGTTATTATTCCCGTTTATGGTTGTAAATTGTGTTTGGATGAATTATATCAAAGAATAAAAAATACTATTGAATCAATAACTGAAACATTTGAAATAATATTTGTTAATGATGCAAGCCCTGATAACGCATGGGAGGTGATAATTGAGATTGCAAAAAATGATAAACGTGTAAAGGGATTAAATCTTTCAAGAAATTTTGGGCAACATAATGCAATAACTGCAGGTCTAGATTATGCAAAAGGTGAATGGGTAATTGTTATGGACTGTGATTTACAAGATCAGCCTGAGGAAATCACAAAACTTTACAATAAAGCAAAAGAAGGATTTGATTATGTTAAAGGTTATAGAAAACAAAGAAAAGATAGTGTTTTTAGAATTTTAATATCAAAACTTTTTTATAGATTCATTTCTTTTATAAATGGGAAAAAGATAGATGGAAATACTGCAAATTTTGGTATTTATAACAGGCAGGTGATAAAAACTATCTGTTTACTTAGAGAAAAAAACAGATGGTTTCCAACATTAATAGACTGGATTGGGTTTAATGGCACATCTATAGAAATTTTGCATTCATCAAGAGTTTCAGGAAAATCATCTTATAATTTTAGAAAATTATTTCGTTTAGCAGTAGATGTATTTATTCTAAACACAGACCATCCTTTGCGTTTGATGGTTGGTACGGGCCTAGTATTATCATTAGTATCATTTATTTATACTTTGATTATTATAATTAAATTTTCAATGGGTTATATTACTATACTGGGTTATTCAAGTATTATCGTTGCTATTTGTTTTTTTTCAGGGATAATTATTTTCTTTTTAGGAATTTTTGGACTTTATTTATCTAAAGTGGTTGAAGATATTAGAAATCGACCTATATATATTATTAAAGATACAACTTTCAAATATGAATGATTTTATAAAAAGGACTTGGAATAGTTTTGCTAATAAATATGGATTGTCACACTGGGCATCATGGGGTGATATATATGCTATTCAACTTGAAATAGATAACATAAGTAATTTTATTAATAACGGGGATTATGTGCTTGATGTCGGTTGTGCAAATGGTTTTTCAGCCATAGAACAATTGTCAAGGCATAAAATTAAGATTGTAGGTATTGACTTCTCTGAAAAAATGATTAGAAATGCAAATTTAAATCTGAGTAAAATTGACAAAAATAAAAATATTTCTTTCCGTGTAGGTGATATTAAAAAACTACCATTTGATAATTGTAGTTTTGATATTACTTATACAACTAGGGTTATAATAAACATCCCATGCTGGGAGGATCAAAAAAAAAGTATTTTAGAATGTATAAGAGTCACAAAAAAGGGAGGGAAAATAATACTATCTGAAGCCTTCTGGGAGCCTTTGGTTAAGTTGAACTCTCTTAGAACATTAGTAGGATTAGAGCCTTTGGTAGAACATGACTTTAACAGATACATAAAAAAAAGTAAATTAAATGATTTTTTGGAAGAACAAAGTATTAATTATAAAATAATTGATTTTAGTTCAGTATATTATCTTGGTTCACGCTTTTTACGAGAAATAGTTACAGATTACAAAAAATATAAAGGATATAATAATCCTATAAATAAAGAATTTTTCAAGTTGGAGAAAAAATATTCTGGTGGTGATTTTGGTATTCAACAATTATATGTGATTTATAAATGAATAACGAAATAAGAAAAAAAATTACAAATATTATCTGTTAATTAGAAAAACAAAATATCCCAGTAATATTAAATTTGCATAATTATTCATGTTTTGGCATTGAAAGCAACAGAGGTTTTTAACCATCATAAAACACATAAGTTTACTATGAAAATACAAATGCATTAATAATTAAAGCCATCAGAATGAGTAATTTGTTTAATGTAAATAACATTGCTGAAAATTTAGAATTAACAGATGGCATATGGTATTCAAAAGCAAAAACTCATGTATCATATCCTGATGAAGGAAATGATTTATGTTTACAAATTGAACCGGATAGTTTTTGGTTCAAACACAGAAATAATTGTATTCTTAAAGCACTTGAGAATTATCCTCCTTGTGGAGCTATTTTAGATGTAGGAGGAGGTAATGGATATGTTACGCTTGCATTACAGGAAAATGGTTATGAAATAGTTCTATTGGAAGCAGGAAACCCAGGAGTTTTAAATGCAAAGAAAAGAAATGTAATTAATATAATATGTTCTGCATTTGAAGATGTTAAATTTAAAAATACGTCTATTTCAGCAGTTGCTGTTTTTGATGTTATGGAACATATTGATGACCAAAAGAAGTTTTTAAATAATTTGTACAACATTTTAACAGAAAAAGGGATTTTATATATAACTGTTCCAGCTTATAATTGTATTTGGTCAAAAGATGATGTCTTAGCAAATCATAAACGGAGATACTCATTATGTGAATTAAAACTCCTGGGTTTCCTGCTTCCAACAAAACACACCAAACACACCCAACACA
>CAZSJF010000184.1:0-6097 GCA_964606705.1 uncultured Bacteroidales bacterium | reverse complement strand
TGTGTTGGGTGTGTTTGGTTGGTTTTTTCTTGCAATATGATTTCAGCAGGGGTACAAATATAATAGCATTAGATATTGATAATCTCGGGCATGGATTATACTTTGTAAAGATTAATACTGCAGACAATACTATTGCAAGAAAATTTGTGAAATAATTTATTTATCCGTACCGTTTAACCGGTTTGCTTTATTCAGATATTCTGAAGCCATGGACACATTGCCCATGCTTTTATATGTCTGGCTGATATTACGCAATAACTGGGGATCATCAGGCTTTAATTTTAACGCTTTTTCAAAATACAGCAGGGAATTGGTGAAATCTCCTTTTATGCCATATACTATTCCCAGGTTTTCCATAGTTGAAGCATCTTTAGGGTTAATCTGAAATGCTTTTAAGAGATATTCTTCTGATTTATCTATTTTATTTAGACATTTTCCATATAACTCACCTAACTTGCTATACGCCTGAGCACTGTTAGTGTCAACCCTGAAGCATTCCCTGTAGCTAGATTCAGCTTTCTGATAATCTTTCAGTTCGGTATATGCATCTCCCAGAAATATCCATGCAATTATATACTGCGGGTATAACTCCAGCCCTTTGCTGAAATACTTTATACTCTGTTCCAAAAATTCTTTCTTCTGTATAACATCTTTTTCATCCCTGCCCTTTTTAAGCAGCCATTCTCCAAGAGAAACATTGCATTTAATGCTGTTCGGCGAAACGTTTATATCCGTTGAAAAAAGCGTATAGTCATTATCCCATGCAGGATTTCTGCTTATAGTTTTTACGGAATATCCCAAAAGAACCGCAACAGCAATAATGGCTACAATATATTTATGAGTATTCCGTCCGGTTATATATTTTTTTAACTTAAAAATCAGCAGATAAGAAATAATTATGCAGAACCCAAGCAGGGAAATAAACATAAAACGCTCATTCATAAAAGTGCCTATGGGAAAAACCAAATTTGACTGGATAGAAAATGTGAGCAGAAAAAACAATATTCCGTATGCTATGACGTCTTTTTTCAGTATTCTTACACAGGCATATCCTGCAAGTACAAGATATATCAACAAAGAGAAAATGGCTTTTATATCAGACCAGCTGATTATAGGAATGTGTTTGGGAAAATAGTCGTTTGTGAGCGGGTGAGGTATAAACAAAAGATACAGGTACTTTCCCCACGTATAAAGAATTGTGGCATATTTATCACCGGCTGATGCATTGACAAAAGGATTATTCAGTATATCTGCCGGAACAGAACCACCTATAAGATATCCCATGATACGGTATCTTATAAATATATAAACAGAAGAAACCACCAGTAAAGGCAGCAGTGTTGCGATATAATCTTTTTTTACAGCTTTGGTAAATACAAATAAGCTAAGAGGTATCACTGCCAGAAAGGTTATTGCATTTTCTTTGGAAAGCAGAGCCAGAAAGAATATTACAGAACTCAGAAATACATTAACAATTTTCTTCGTTTCAATATATTTAAAAGTAAAGAATAAAGCTGCCATTGAACCGAGCAGGCTCATGATCTCATCCCTGCCTTTAATATTGGCCACAGCTTCAGTGTGCAGGGGATGTGCTATAAATAAAGCGGTTGCAAGAAAAGATACTGAAAGGAACCATGTGTCTTTATCATATTGCCTGAACATTTTTCTCATCGTAAGAAAAAGCACAACACATGCCAGAGCATACATTAACACATTTACAAGATGCCCTGTAAACGGGTTTAATCCGAAGTATTCATATTCAACGGCAAACATAACCTGTGACAAAGGCCTGTAACGGCCACCTGCAACATAGTCGGTTTTTTCTCCGAAATAACCTACAAAGGAATCATTGATTAATATATCTTTTATACCGCTGATGCCTTTTTTGGTAAAAGCGTTGTCAGTGAGCATGAGTTTGTCATCAAGGGCATAATGAAGCAACAGTGTATTTGCGTACAACCCTGCTGCAAACAGGAACAAAAACAAAACCTGAAACTTTAAGGTTGTATTTTTTTCATACCTGTTTTCCTGTCTGACTTTTGAAACAGCAGCCTGCTGATTTTTATTACCCGTGTTGTTTTTTTTCATTTTCAAATATTAAGCCTCATGTATAATCAGATAACAAAGTTATCTTGTTTTTTCCGTATTTCAAAAAGGCCCTGCTTTCTTTTTAATTTTACAGTCATTTTGTTACTTTTGTCTGCAATTAATTATTCGTGCAACAAAAACCTATTAAAGGCTGATATTTTAATGTTAAGGAAAAGTTTATTCAGAAAAAAATCCATTGACATAATTCTGCATCATTCCAGAAACAGTGGTGAAGGGATTGAACTCAAAAGAAATCTGAATGTAAGAGACCTCACTGCTTTTGGTATTGCTGCAATAGTCGGGGCAGGCATTTTCAGCACCATAGGCACTGCAGCAGCAAGCGGAGGCCCTGCCGTTTCATTATTATTTGTATTTACTGCTGTTGCATGCGGGTTTTCAGCCATGTGTTATGCCCAGTTTGCCTCGATGATTCCAATCAGCGGAAGCGCTTATACCTACGCTTATGCAAGTTTCGGCGAGCTTATCGCATGGATAATAGGATGGGATCTGATAATGGAATATTCTATCGGAAACATTGCCGTTGCTATATCATGGTCAGATTACTTCACAGGCCTGATGAGTGGAATAGGAATCAATATACCGGAATATCTTTCTGTCGATTATTTTTCAGCAATGCGCGGCCATACAACAGCTATACACATCATCAATTCAGGAACACCTTTCAGCCAGCTGAGTTTCTCACTTCAGGAAGCCTATAAGGCATGGATGCACGCACCTGATATTCTTGGAATAAAATTAATTGCCGACATTCCGGCTTTTTCAATAGTTGTATTTATAACCTGTTTAGTTTACATAGGCATCTATGAGTCTAAAGTTGCAAGCAACATAATGGTTTTACTGAAACTGGCAATACTCATGCTTGTCATATCTGTCGGCACTTTCTATGTTAATCCTGAGAACTGGAGTCCTTTTGCTCCTAACGGAATTTCAGGTGTCCTGAAAGGTGTGTCAGGTGTTTTCTTTGCATACATAGGTTTTGATGCCATATCCACTACAGCGGAAGAATGTAAGAACCCCAAAAAAGACCTGCCACGCTCTATAATTTTTTCGCTGATTATCTGCACAGTATTATATATACTTATCAGCCTTGTACTCACAGGCATGGTTAACTACAGCGAACTTGGCATCGGCGACCCGCTTGCATACGTTTTTAAAAAGGTTAATTTAACCGGATTATCAGGAATTATTGCCGTTAGTGCTATAATAGCAATGGCGAGTGTTTTACTTGTCTTTCAGGTCGGACAGCCAAGGATATGGATGAGCATGAGCCGCGACGGACTGCTTCCTAAAATATTCTCAAAACTGCATCCGAAATTCAAAACACCATCCTTTTCAACAATACTAACAGGAATTATAGTAGCTGTGCCCTGCCTGTTTTTAAACCTCATTGAAGTTACCGAACTTACAAGCATAGGCACTTTATTTGCTTTTGTCCTTGTCTGTGGCGGCGTACTGCTTCTTGATAAAAAAACAGTAAATGAACACAAAGGTTTTAAAGTGTTTTATATAAACAGCAGGTATTATCTGCTTCCTGTCATTGGAATTGCTATGATTTCACTCTGTTATTTCAACAAACAATGGTTTACGGATTTTTTTAATTTCTATAAGTTTGATGGAAAAGAAACAAGTTTATGGATCAGCTTTAAACATAAAATACCTATGCTTGTTTTTATAGCTTTTACAGTTATTCTGACAATATTAAGCATATCAAAGGAACTGTCTTTAATTCCTGTATTAGGACTCCTGACAAACCTTTATTTAATGAGTGAACTCGGAATTACAAACTGGATGCGTTTTCTGATATGGCTTTTGGTTGGCTTATTTTTTTATTATACCTATGGTTATAAAAACAGCAGATTAGCTGATGCCTCAACTATGCCAAATAATAAGATTTAATAAATTTAATTACCTTTGGGTTAAATTATATTTTGAATATGGATTACAGAAATTTAAACCCTGCTGAAATCAATGCTCTTGGAAAACAAGGCTGTTGTGCTGACAACTGGTCAGAAGTGCTGGTTGTTAAAGATTTTCTGGCACAAAATATCATCAATGTACATTTTGCAGGTAATATAAAACTGGGATGTTTTAAAGAAAAAGCTGAGGTTGAAAAAGGCGTCTTTAAACAATCAGGATTGTACAACTGTTATATTCAGAATTGTTCAATAGGAGATAATACTTATATTTCTGATGTCCGGACCCTTGTAAATTACAATATTCTCAATAATGTAATAATCCAAAATACTGCAACAATCATCACTGATGGAAAAAGCACATTCGGCAACGGAACTGAAATAACTGTACTTAATGAAGGCGGTGGCAGGGAACTTCTGATCTATGACAAGCTCTCTTCGCAGGTTGCATATCTTATGGTTAATTACCGCCATGACAAAAGATTTATTGACAATCTGTCAAAAATGATCAAGAGTTATGCTGAAAAGAAAAAATCACATACAGGCACAATAAAAAATAACGTAAAAATCAATGATTGCTTAACGATACGCAATGTAAATATTGATGAACATACCTGCATCCACGGTGCTTCGCTGCTTGAGAACGGAACAATAGCGAGTTGTAAGGAAGATATTGTATCAATAGGGGAAGGTGTTATTGCAAGGAATTTCATTATTCTTTCTGGTTCTGAAGTCGAAAGTAATTCCATTATTGACAAGTGTTTCATAGGACAGGGAGTAAAAATAGGCAAACAGTATTCCGCTGAAAATTCTGTATTTTTCGCCAATTCCGAAGGATTTCATGGTGAGGCATGCAACATTTTTGCAGGACCTTACACAGTAACACACCACAAATCCACCATCCTGATAGCAGGTTTATTTTCATTTTACAATGCAGGCAGTGGTACGAACCAAAGCAATCATCTTTACAAGCTGGGGCCCGTGCACCAGGGGATACTGGAACGCGGATGCAAGACAGGCTCCTCTTCTTATATGCTGTGGCCGTGCCATGTCGGGGCTTTTTCTATTATAGCAGGCAAACATAAATCCAATATGGACACTTCAGATTTTCCTTTTTCATACATACTCGAATCTGAAGGAAAAAGCCTGCTGATACCTGCCGTAAACTTATTTACCATAGGAACAAAACGCGACAGCATAAAATGGCCTTTGCGTGACAGGCGTAAAGCACCTGTAAAATACGACCTCCTCAACTTTGAACTCCTTACCCCTTACACAATAGAAAAAATATTAAGGGGGATGGACGTTCTTAAAACTCTTGATAAAAAAACCATAAAAACACAGCCGCTGGTAAATTATAAAGGTATTTATATCAAAAGGCAAAAGCTGAAAGAATATTACAGCAATTATGAAACAGCTGTCAGTATCTATATAGGAAACCAGGTGGTGAAAAAACTGAAAAAAGCAGCAGATATAAATTCTTTCAGGAACAATAATGTTAAACTGCAGGACAGTAAATGGGTAGATATTTCAGGCATGTTTGCCCCATATATTTCTGTAGAGAGACTAATCAAATCAATCCAAAATAATAAAACAAATTCCATTAAAAAATTAACTACCGGCTTAAATGAGATTCACAACAATTTTGATGAAATGCAATGGCAATGGTGTTTAAACCTGATTTACAAAAGGTACAATATCAGCAGCGGGAAAATCACGGCAAAACACCTTAAGCAGATCATCAGTGAATGGGAAAAAAGTTATACAAAATTCAACAGCCTGATATTAAAGGATATTATGAAAGAATTTGCTGAAACCAGCAAAATCGCTTTCGGTATTGACGGAACAGAAGAAATCAGGGAAGCTGACTTTGAAGCCGTAAGAGGAAGTTTTGACAGAAACAAATTTGCAGCCGATCTGACAGCAGAGACTATATCCATTCAGAAAAAAGCCAGAGGGTTAATCGAAATTCTGAAAAAATAAAAAGGCTGATTAAACATTATCTTTAGTCCTTCACCACTTTATATGAATGGTATTCGTTGCTGATCAAAACCAACCCAAACACACCCAACACA
>CAZSJF010000183.1:0-6113 GCA_964606705.1 uncultured Bacteroidales bacterium | reverse complement strand
TGTGTTGGGTGTGTTTGGTGTTTTGTGGGGATAGGCAAAATTGTCCTTATACAGATCAACTTTGCCTATTCCCACATAATTCAGCGGATTAAGAGGTTCCATCTCTGTCCCTTTCAGATATTTTGCATATGCTTTCCCTGCAACTTCATTAAGGTCGGTATTTGCAGTATCGGAAAAATATGTCCTCAGATAATTATCCCCGAAATAAAAATAATAATCCCCGTTATTCGGTTCTTTCGCAATTAATGCATTATACATGTTTTCTGCTGCCTCAAACTGTTCACTTTCAGTGAGTTTTACGGCAGTGTTAATATCCTGTGCATTAACATAATATAAGCCTAAAAAACAAATTGTCCCTGTTAAAATAATTATCAGATTTCTTGAAATGCCTTTCATTTTATTATCTCCTATATTTTTGTTATTTCTTTATTTCTACTAGTCTTATGGGCATTGTTGCAGGAACAAGGCCTGACAGCCTGACTATCCTCTGCCCCTGGTCCCCTGCAATAAAAGCAACAAAACCCGTGCCAAGTCCTGAAAAAGGTTCACGGCTTATTGTATATACTTCTCTTGTCAGCGGATATGATTTTTCTGCAATGTATCCCTGATAAGGCTTGCACGCAGAAGCACCAGTGGGAGGTTCTACCCCGACAACCTTTACCCGTTTCAGAAAATCTATTGTTGTGCTGTCATGATGGTCGCTTATCCAGTTAACTCCTATTATACCCATCATATTTTTATTTTTTTCCACCTGATTGATGACCTCATCATTTGAATTCACGGCATAACAGTACAAAGGAAATTTATTATTCAGGACAAATGTTTCCTGTATATACCTGACGTTGCCTGATTTATTATTGTCAAAAATAATTTTCATGTCTCCCAGTGAGGATTTTGGATTAATCTGCTGCCATTTGGAAATGTTCCCTGAAAATATCTGTTTTATCTGTTCGTAAGTAATAATACTGTCCGGGTTTTCTTTATTGACAATAAAAGCAAGTGCATCATAAGCTATTTTTGTTGTTGTAGGAACAAACTGTTTGGCTCTCAGATACTGGTCTTCATTTGTTGTAAGCTTTCTGTTAACAACAATAAATCTTACAGAATCATTCAGGAGGTCTTCAAAACATTCTACCTCAGTCTTATAGGAAACATGGATCTTGGCATTTTTATATAATGCCTGAAAAGTATAAGATTCAGACTCCATTAATAACTTGTAAGATTCGTCAACACTTATTTTTATTTCTCCCCTTGTGGGTGTTTCGCCTGTTGTTTTACCTGAATTATTACAGGCAGATATCATTATAAACAACGAAAATGCAAAAATGTTTATTATATTTTTTTCCATTTATTTATTTTTATAGTTAGCAATTAATTATCTTTTTTCAATTCAGTAAAAATTCTGACAAGCCTGAATATGCCGTAAGTTATCAAAAATAATCCAAATGCTGTCTTTATATTTTTCGGCAGATAGTCAAAGACATGAAAAAATATAAGCATTGTGCCTGCAAACAGATAAACGCCGACCATGATAAAGCCGAATATCGTCATAGATTTTGCAAACCAGTTTTTAATATTCTGTGGCATAAATTTAAAATGATAAAAATAAGGATTTTTTGAGCAAAATAAAGGAAATTTATTATTTATTTGATACTAAAATCAAAAATAATGAACTATATAGTTAAAGTCAATAGCTAATTAGTATCCGGCGGGTTTGAATTAGTATTCGGTAGGTTTGGCTGAGAATCCGGTAAACCACATCGCCATAAAAAAAAGAACAAAAAATTATTTTAACTGGAATTTAAACTTTAAATTCTTTATCACCTTTTTTGTCATATTATCCTGATAATTTGACAATTGTTATTACAGATATACAATTTTTTAGTAAATTTGTATAACTCAATAAAAAATAAATGAACGTTATTATATTTATACAGTTTAATTAAATACTTGAAAAACAGATACAATTATGAAAAAAGTAATATTATTTTTTACGGGGCTTGTTGCAATGACTTTACAAAACCAGGCCCAGAAATTAACTGATTATGACGGCAATGTTTATGAAACCATAACTATCGGCAACCAAGTATGGATGAAAGAAAACTTCAAGGCAACACATTACCGCAACGGGGATAAGATAGTTAATATTACTGACGACAAGCAATGGACAACGCTTACAAACGGTGCATGGTGTTATTATGAAAACAAGGAGGGGAATGGAACCGTTTATGCCAAGTTATATAACTGGTATGCAGTGCATGACCCCAGAGGGCTTTGTCCTACAGGCTGGCATGTACCGGGTGATGCGGAATGGCAGACCCTTTTTAATTATCTTGGCGGTGACAGCATTGCCGGTGATAAAATGAAAGAAACAGGCACAACACACTGGAACAGCCCCAATGCAGGAGCAAACAATAACAGCGGCTTTAGTGCTTTACCCGGCGGTTACCGTGACTTTTCCGACGGCTCTTTCTTCTTCTTAGGCAACTATGGTATATGGTGGTCCATTACGGAAAACAATACATCTGGTGTTGGGTCCAGGACGCTGTATTACAATAACTCCAAAGTCGGCAGAAGTGATGTAAATAAAGCTTACGGTTTTTCTGTACGCTGCTTGAGGGATTAAGATTACTCTGTAAAAGTTTTTCTGAAAATGTCACCATAACAAAGTGACATGTCCGTATTTATTGTTTCTTGTATTATTTACTCCTGTGTAAAAAATGAGCCATGAATAAACACCTTCCTGGCATGTTTTATTGTTGAAAGTGCCGTTCCATCCCTTGTTAATATCAGTTGTTTTAAAGATCAGCTGACCCCACCTGTCAAATATATACATTTCAAAATCTGTTATATTAGTACCTGCTGGAATAAATAAATCATTTTTACCGTCCCCGTTAGGAGTAAATACGTCGGGCACCCACAGGCTTGAGGACGGACATTCGGTTATTGTAATTACATCGGAAGCATCTCCGCAACTGTTTGTTACAGTAACATTGTATATATCCGGTTCAGACACATTGTATATTTCAGAAACATTTCCATCCTGCCACAAGTAATTATCATATCCTGAACCTGCATCCAGAACAAGCCCTTCTCCTGTAAAAATACAGGTATCGGTTCCCAAATCAACATAAGGAGTATCGATAACTGATACAATAACACCATCTGTATCCGTACAGTTGTCGCTTCCTACACCTGTTACAGTATAAGTTGAAGTAGCCTGAGGAGATACTGTTATTGAAGAACTGCTGCTGCCTGTATTCCACAGATAATTTGAAGCACCGGTGGCAACAAGATTGACACTGCTTCCCTGGCAAATATCTGTGTCATTATTCACTTTTACATCAGGTATCTGCAACACTGTGATTAAAACAGAATCAACAGCAGAGCAAACAGAATTGGAAAAGTTAACTTTATAAAGTGTGGTAGTATCAGGGTCAGCAACAGGATTTGCAATACTGCTGTTATTTAAAGAATTTACAGGTGTCCATGAATATGTGGTTCCGCCTGAAGCCTGAAGTGTTACAATATCGCCTTTGCAGATACCGGTATCATTGGTCAGCAGTTGCGGGTACTGAAAAACAGCAACCTGCACGGAATCTGTCTTAGTGCAGTAGCCGTCAAAAGATGTAACTGTATAAAGTGTGGTTGTATCAGGTGTTGCGACAGGGTCTGGACTGTTGGGATCATCTAAAGAGCCGGCAGGCGACCACGAATAATTAACCCCTCCGGTTGCATGAAGCATTGCACTGCCTCCATCACAGATGTTCGTATCATTACCTGCATCCAGCGATACAGGGCAGTTTGGATCCGGCACGTACCGCCATAAGTCATTGCCAAGATTGTAACTGTTTGAAAGATAACCGCCAAACAGCCATAAATTTCCGTTTACATCCATCCATGATATTGCACCTCCGCGGCTGCCTGGTATATTGCCAGGGGCAGAAACTGTTTGTGTCCCGAAACTGCTGACCTGATTAGGGGTGTTACTTCCGCTGACCCATGCCCATTCGTTTGTTGTAATATTGTAGTGCCACAGATCATTACTGATAAAATTAATATTTATATCTGTATATCCTCCGAATAACCACAGATTTCCGCAATTATCAGACCAATATGCCCTGTTTTCATATCTTGCAGGAGGGATATTATTGACAGAAGGGATACATTTAGTACCATAATTGCCTATGTCATTTGGTATATCAGTACCACTTATCCACGTCCACATATTAGTGACAATATCATATTTCCACACATCATTAAGCATGTCGTAAATACCGAAATTATCTCTGCCGCTGCCCCCAAACAACCATAGATTATTATCTTTATCTTTCCATTTTGTATATACTATTCTGCTGCCCGGATCATTTGTAGGATCCGCAACACCTTTTGTATTATATATTACAATAGCATCCGGGGTATTATCTCCTTTCATCCATGTCCATTCATTTGAAGATATGTCATATCTCCACAGATCGTTATACCTGTCGTCATTCAGTAAAACATAACCTCCGAACAGCCATAGGGTATTATTTACAGCCCATAAACAGTTGGTTTCATTTCTGCTGCCCGGAAAATTTGCCGGGTTGCTGACAGTAATTGTGCCATACACTCCGTTTTGTCCGATAAATTTTGAACCTTTTATCCACGTCCATTCGTTTGTAGCAATATCATATTTCCATAAATCACATAATTCTCCAAAAGCTCCTGTTTCATCAAGTCCTAATCCACCGAAAAGCCATAAATTTCCTGCGTCATCAACACATGTAGCGCTATTTAATCTGCTGCCAGGAATATTATTTATTGAAGAAACCCCTTGCGTTCCATAAGAACCAGGCTGATTCTGAACAGAACTCCCTTTGACCCATACCCATTCATTAGTCGCCGGACTATATTTCCAGAGGTCGCTGTATAGACTTGCAACCCCCCTGCAACCGCCAAACAACCAGAAATTTCCCTGCAGGTCTGTCCATTCACATGCCTCATACAAGGCTGGCGGCGTGTTGCCAGATGCAGGTGTTCCCTGTGCCCCGAATACCCCTGCAGAGTTCAAGGTATTGTTACCTTTCATCCACGTCCACTCACCCTGCTGGGAAAATACTTTAACAGCAAATATCTGAAGTGAGACAAAAAAAATAATCAAATAGTTTTTCATAAAACTACATCTGATTGTTTTAAATAAAGAGACTTTAAAGATAACAAAATGTTTTGTAAAAAATAAAATCATAAGTGTAATTAGTTCGGAGTTTAGAATTCGGAGTTTGGAGTTCGGGGTTCGAAGTTGTTAAATACAATAGAAAAAATCTTTAATATTAAAATAAATCCGAACTCCTAAATCCGAACTCCAAACTTCTTCCTTTCAGTTACAATTAATCACCTGAATATTACATCCGTCACTTCTGCCAGAGTGGGAAATATCCAGTCAGCCTCATGAAGTTTTTCTTTGCCGAAGCTTGTGGTCAGTGCAAGGCACTTAGCTCCTGCCGCTTTTCCCGCTTTGATTCCGCTCACTGCATCTTCAACAACAATACATTCTTCAGGCTTCAGCCCTATAAGCCCGGCAGCTTTTATATATATGTCAGGAAAAGGTTTTTTTCTTTCAACTTCAAGGCCGTTTACTGTTGCATCGAAAGTTTCAGCAGGCATTCCAATCCCATTGAGATTGATCATCATTTTTATCTTATCAGCACTTGTGGCTAAAGCTAATTTCAATCCCCTGTTCCTGCATTTCTTAATAAACTCTTTCGCACCAGGCAAAGGCTTAAGGTTTCCCCTGGTTATTTCTTCGTATATCTTATATGTCCTTGCTTTATCTCTTTCAATATTTATCGGGAATTTATATTTTCCCGCCACCCCGCCAAGATACCTGTTCTCGCCTGTTCCAACAAACGGCAGGAAATCTTCGGATTTTACTTTTATATTATGTTCGGCAAACATCATAATCGCAGCCTTACAGATAAATTCTTCGGAGTTAACCAGAACTCCGTCCATGTCGAAAAGAATACCTTTTATCATCTTTTATTTTTAAATTTACAGAAATCCGGCAGAATTTATTACTCTGATTAATTCACAAACTTAGTGATTTCTTTGTGTCTTAGAGCCTTAGTGGCAAA
>CAZSJF010000182.1:0-6161 GCA_964606705.1 uncultured Bacteroidales bacterium | reverse complement strand
AGAACTATCATGTTTCCATTAATCTATTAAAATTATGAAAAAATCAAGTTAGTAATTGAGCAGTAATTATTTATCGTTTCTGAAATATAAGGGCTGACCTGTTGCTTCCATTGTATTCCACCATAATTCGCTTTCGAGGTCTATTTTTTTTCTTTTTTCTATTGTGGCGGCTATCGGGAGATATGTGAATATGCCACTCCATATTCCTACCACAAAGCCTGTTTTGCCTACCATAGCGCCATGCACTGCATTTTGCGCAAGCTGGCTGCAGTATTTACTGTCGTTGGCAATAGCAGGGGCACTGCGTATTATATAACTCGGGTCAATGTATTTTATAGATGCAGGTATTTTCTGTTCTTTGAAGAATGCAGTAATTTTGTCTTTCAGGAAAATTCCGATATCATTTGGTTTTATGTTTCCCGAAGCATCTTTTTCAGTATTCCGGTTTTTGAATAAATGCTGTCCTGCTCCTTCAGCAACTACAATCATAGCATGGTGTTTAAATTCAAGGCGTTTTTTCAGCATATTCAAAAAACCTTTTTCTCCTTCTATTTCAAACTCACCCATTTCGGGAACCAGGATAAAATTCACTTCCTGCATGGCGATAGTGGCGTGTGCCGCAATAAAACCTGAATCCCTGCCCATCAGTTTTATTATAGTAATTCCATTATAATATCCTTTTGCTTCATTATGTGCTACTGAAAGCACATCAGTTGCTTTGGAAAAAGCCGTTTCAAAGCCAAATGACTTTTCAATATAGTTAATGTCATTGTCAATAGTTTTAGGAATACCTGCAACTGCAATCCTCAGTCCGCGTTTTGTAATTTCATCATAAATCTGCCCGGCACCTCTTAGAGTACCGTCGCCGCCTATACAAAATAATATATTGATGTTAAGACGTTCAAGAGTGTTGACCATTTCGCTTACATCCTGATCGCCCCGTGAAGAACCAAGAATAGAGCCTCCATGCTGATAAATATCTTCTACATTATCGGGATTCAACTCAATGTATGGATGATTATAAGAAGGTATCATGCCTTCGTAACCGTATCTGAACCCGATAATTTCCATAACGCCGTACCTATAGCATAATTCAATCACCAGGCTGCGGATAACGTTGTTCAGACCTGGGCACAGTCCGCCGCATGTTACAATAGCCGCCCTGGTTTTTGCAGGCTCAAAAAAAATAAATTCACGCGGGCCTGCTTTTTCAAAGGAAAGAGGCACGGAGCCTTCCTGTTTATGCTTTTCAAAACATTCGAGAGAACGGTCATGCAATATACGCTCATTATCCCTGACGTAATTATAAATGCCGTCGCCTTTATCGTAACCCAGAACAACCGGTGATTGTATTGTGTTTTTTCCAAGAGAGTTTACCTCAAAACTGTTGTTTGTCTTCATTTTATGAATTTAATTAAAATACAAAAATACAACTATTTTTTTGGAAATAGCAGACTGAATCTTTATGTATCTATCCCTCACGCGTCTGAAGACGCGCGGGAACAGGGTCTTCATTTTATGAATTTAATTAAAATGTAAAAATACAATTATTTTTTTTGTAAATTGCGGTTAAAATCTTTAATCGTTGACAGTAATAAGTATGGAAAAAGAAATAATATTAAATTGGTCTGATTTAAGGTATATTAAAGACATTCAATATGATTCAAATAAAGTATTGAAAGGTGTTTATATCTGGGGTTTTATACTCGATTCGGATTTTACACCTTACTATCTTGGTGTAGCGGAAGATATTATATATAGACTCATGGAACACATGAATTTCTTATTAGGTGGTAAATATGCAGTATATCATAAAGACTATTTACATGAATTTTATAAGTATAAACATAGAACAGAAACAAATAAGGGCTTAATATATGTACCGTACTGGCCAAGTAAGTATGATTATTTCATTAAAAACTGGGAAAATATTATACCTCATATTAAATACATGTATGAACACATACATTTTTCATTTGCGGAAGTAAATAATATTGAAAGGACAGAATTATTTGCAATAGAAACAATTTGTATTAATCGTATAAATATTGAGAAATTACATCAATTCAGGGCAGGTAATGATGATCCAAGTTTTAAAGTAAACCATAACGGAAATAAACAAATTGCTAATATGTTAAACAAAAAAGAATCAGTATGAAAAAAATAATTTTACTTTTAACAGCTCTTACATTTATAACATTTAAAAATCAGTCACAGACAATTGTTGACATTGATGACAATGTTTATAATACAATAACAATAGGCACACAAATATGGATGAAAGAAAACCTGAAAACTACTAAATATAATGATAATACAGAAATATCATTGGTTACTAATAATACTACATGGGCAGCATCAACCACACCAGCATATTGTTGGTATGATAATGATAGTGCTACTTACAAAAATACTTATGGAGCTTTATACAACTGGTATGCCGTGAACACTGGTAAATTGTGTCCCACAGGTTGGCATGTGCCATCTGATGCTGAATGGAAAATACTAACAGATTATTTGGGTGGTTTAAGTGTAGCCGGTGGTAAAATGAAAGAAACTGACACAACTCATTGGAATAATCCAAATACTGGTGCTACAAATGAAAGCGGTTTTACTGGACTTCCAAGTGGTGATCGATTTTCCGGATATAGTGGAATTAGGGATTTCGGTGGATGGTGGTCAGGAACAGAGTATACAGATACTACATATGCACGGGATCGCAACCTGATGCATAGCCTTTCAGCAGTTGGTGATGCCCACGACCCAAAGTATGTTGGGTTAAGCGTTCGTTGTGTTAATGATTCTACTTCGGGTATTAGTAATATTAATCAACATGAATATTTTAAAATATATCCAAATCCAGCAATTGATAAAATTTATATTGATTGTACCGAAAAACAAGATTTTAAAATGCAAGTTTATAACATGATAGGAGTGGGTGTCTTACAAAAAGAATTGACCAATGGAACAAATGATATTGATATTAAATCTTTGTCGAAAGGGATTTATGTAATTAAGCTCACTGGCACTGATTGGACAGCAGAGCGTAAATTAATCAGGGAATAAACTATATTGGACATAACTCCGTATACTTCTCAAAGCACATCTTTTCAATCTGTATCATATCAGAGAAAGCATCATTGAAATCATTTTTGCCAAGGGTAAAGACGCCATGTCCGAAAACGATTACGCCTCTTCTGCCTTTAATAGCGGGGGGCATGGTTTTAGAAATTCCTGTAGGCCCTGTACCTACTTCGCCGGGTATAATGGGAATATCTTCAATAAATCTTTCTTCGGGGCATTTTTTGTAACATAAGCCCCTGTGTATGCAGTCTTCCTTATCACACAGCAAAGACATTATTACAGAAAATTTGGGGTGCCCGTGTAATATACACGAATAGTTTTCATCCATAAGTACGGCTTTATGGGCGCTGTATTCGCTGGAAGCGGTTATACCGGCACAGCTTGAGCCGTCAACAGGGCATAAGTCAATACATCCTGGCAGTTCGTCAAGGGAACTTCCTGTTTGTGAAATATAGATTGAGTCATTCAGCCTGTATGAAATATTTCCGAAGAAAGAGTCAACCATCCTGTAATCTACAATGTTTTTTCCTGCTTCACACATGGCGTTTATAACATCTTCGCTGTTGTTTAAACAACCTTTCATTAATTTTTTATTCACGTGAATATTATCCATGTGCTTTTTATGGTAACATACAGCCTTTTTAAAGATTTCCTGCTGTTCCGGTTTGATTTTGTTATGTTTATATGAGTAATAGTAATCGGCGAAGAATTTCACAAAGACTGCGAAGCATACTGAGCTGAAAGTGATAAATGCCTGTTCAGGTGTTACAGTGCCGAAAGTAACTATGCCATGATTGGCGATAATTATGCTTTTCCTTTCTTTGAGTTTCTGTATGATGATGTCGGCGGTAAACACATCGGTAACGGGAATTGTATGCAGGAAAGTCCTTGTTTCAGAATCATTAGGGCTTATTTCTCCTTCGGCAAGATTTTCCGCTGCAATATAATTCAGGATGGAAAGCACAGGTTCTTTGGGCATTGCGAATAGGATGCTGTTTATATTCAAGTTACTGAATACGTCGCTCAGCACAGGTATTGCTTCCGAGTTTTTGTTCCATATTATTTCTGCGTCGAGTCCTCCGAGGAGGGGCTGTCCTTTGTCGCATAAGCCGTGCTCGGTAAGTTTGTTTTCGTATTTTTTTATCAGGGTTATCATTCTTGTGGTATATTTTCAATCTGCGCGTATCTGCGCTATCTGCGGGAGACATTTTTATTTCCCGCAAATTACGCAGATTTTCGCAGAAAATTTATATCAGTTTTTTTAATATCACAGTTATTGGTTTTATTTATATATAACATCACAGTCCGAGTGATTTCTGTTTTTCATACAGAGGCATGCCGTCCTGATCCAGTCCCCGTATCTTGTAATAGTTTGCCCTTGCTTTCAGGAATTCGTTCCTGTCAATAGGATTTATTGTTATGCCGTCACCGCTGCTGCCTGATTCAGTGAAAAAGCGTTCGGGCAGGTCATCGTCTTTACTTGAGAATTTGTTCATGGCATTCATAACACGTTCGTTGTAATATATGCGTTCCCCTGCTTTAAGAAGATCCTGCGCAGAGGTTTTAATGCCTGTTACTGCATAAAATGCATGCGCATATTCTTCAAGCGATGCGGCAAAAAATATGAATTTACAGGCAGTGAGTGAGTCCACCATTGAGTTCATGTCTTCGGCAATTTTAATTATCCTTGCTTTGCCGCTGAAGGTGAACCTGTCTGAGACCACAGGTTTTCTTAATATTTCATGTGAAATAGGGTATGCCCGCAGGTGGCATCCTCCTCTTGTTGAAGTTACATACGCCAATGCCATGCCGTAGGCTCCCCTGGGGTCATAACCGGGCAGTTCCTGTTTTTTAACGGTCATAGAAGCTTCCGGATGCCCTTTCATTTCAGCATAGCGGTAGGAGCCAAGCTTTAGTTCAGAACCTTCATTCTTCCCATATCCGGTATCATGAAGCAGTTTAAGGATTTCACCGGGTTTAAAACTTTTGCCGGTAATTTCTTTATAGCATGACAGGGTTGCACCTGCAGATATAGTATCCATGCCCAGCTCGTTGCATATATTATTGGCTTCCATTACAATGCCTGCATCAGTATTCTCTATTAATGCGCTGAAGTGGGAGAGTGTTTCAAATTCGGGGATTACTTCATTATTTTTACCTATTTTTTTGCATAGGATAGGGCATCCGCGGCATCCGTCTTTCCTTGTTTCATATTTTTGCTTATAGTGCCATGCATTCATCTCGCCTGCATTGTCAAATCTTGTTTTCCTGAAGTTGTCAGTAGGCATCATCCTGCGAGAGTGCATCAAATCATACAGGGCTCCGGTACCGAAGTTTGACAGGCCGAATTCTCCTTGCAGCACGGGGCTTGCCGAAGTAAGGCGTAATATATCTTCTCTTGCTTTGCCCAGTTCATTTTTATCATAAACATCTGTTGTCCCTGTGCCTTTAACAGACATATATTTCAGGTTTTTGCCTGCCATGACCAATCCCAGTCCATTTCTTCCAGCCAGATAGTGATTATCTATGGATATTGAAGAAAACAACACTCCGTTTTCAGCGGCAGGCCCTATTGTTGCTATTGCACCATCCTTAAATGCTTTTTTACAAACCTCGCTGTTGGTCATGCCTTTTAAAGCTTCGGCATTGACAAATTCAACGAAACTGTCGTTTATTTCAATTCCTGTAAGCTTTTTACTTTTACCTGTTATAATGATCCCGTCATAACCTGCTTTTTTTATATGAGTGCCAAAAGACCCTCCTACAGAGGTATCTCCGACAGTGCCGGTTAATGGTGAGCGGGACATTACCGTTATTCTTCCTGAAGCAGGAGCCTGAGTGTTGACCAAAGGACCGGTAAAGAACATCAATGGCATTGATTCCGAATCCCATGGTTCTGTGATATGCTCTTTCATGTAGTAACCCGCAAGCCCTTTACCTCCGATAAATAATCTGTAAATATTTTCTTCAGGGAAGATAAGTGAATGTTTTCTGTTGATTAAATCTATCAGTAATATTTTTCCTGTCCAACCAAACATTTTAATTTACTTTAGAGTTTATACCGAATAAGGTGTTTT
>CAZSJF010000181.1:0-6164 GCA_964606705.1 uncultured Bacteroidales bacterium | reverse complement strand
TGTGTTGGGTGTGTTTGGTTTGGTTTTTAAAAAGAAAAAGTAAAAAATTATTAAAACTCAGTGTTAAAAAACCTGATAGATTTTATTTCAAAATTTGTCAGGTTTTTTTGTTAAAAAATCGTTAAAAAATTGTTAACAAATACCCTAATTTTTCTGCTATTTTAGTATGATTTTTCCATTATTATTTTTATATTTGTATAGGATTTATTTAAGAATTTAAATATCTGAAAATGAGCGAGTTAAAAAGTAAAGAATTAAACGGTCAGAGTTATGGGGCTGAAAGCATTCAGGTGCTTGAAGGACTTGAAGCTGTTAGGAAAAGACCTGCGATGTATATCGGTGATATCAGTACAAGAGGATTGCATCACCTTGTGTATGAAGTAATAGACAATTCCATTGATGAAGCCTTAGCCGGATATTGTAAAAATATAGAAGTTTTTATACATGAAGACAACTCCGTCACTGTAAAAGATGATGGCAGGGGAATTCCTGTTGATATTATGGAAAAAGAAAACAGGTCTGCTCTTGAAGTCGTAATGACAGTCCTGCATGCAGGTGGAAAATTCGACAAAGACTCTTATAAAGTTTCAGGTGGTTTGCATGGTGTAGGGGTTTCATGTGTAAATGCACTTTCAAGCAAACTGGAAGTAACGATTTATCGTGATGGAAAAACTTATAAGCAGGAATATTCCTGCGGAAATCCTTTGTATGACGTAAAAGAAATAGGTGAAAATGAAGGTGATGAAAACAAAACAGGCACTGATGTTCACTTTTTACCTGACAACACTATATTTACCCATACAGAATACGATTTAGAAACATTAGCATCACGACTAAGAGAACTTGCATATTTAAATAAAGGTATTACTCTTTCTATTACCGATTACCGTGAAAAAGATGAAAACGGTAATTATATAAGCGAAAAATTCTATTCTGAAAACGGGCTGAAAGATTTTATTGATTACCTTGATGCAAACCGTGAAAAATTAATGCCTGAAACCATACACATTGAAGGCGAAGTAAATGATACTCCTGTTGAAGTTGCCATGCAGTATAACACTTCCTTTGCTGAAAATATTCATTCCTATGTAAACAATATAAATACTCATGAAGGAGGTACTCACCTTGCAGGTTTCAGAAGAGCATTGACAAGAACCCTGAAAACATATGCTGAAAAATCAGGGATGCTGTCAAAATTGAAATTTGATATAAATGGTGATGACTTCAGGGAAGGACTTACGGCAATAATTTCTGTTAAAGTTCAGGAACCACAATTTGAAGGGCAGACAAAAACAAAACTTGGCAATTCAGAAATAATGGGAGTGGTTGATCAGCTGGTAAGCAAACTTTTAACTTACTATCTGGACGAACATCCCAAAGAAGCCAGAAATATTGTAAACAAGGTGATACTGGCTGCTACAGCAAGACATGCAGCAAGAAAAGCGCGTGAGCTGGTACAGAGAAAAAATGTGCTTACAGGCACAGGCCTGCCGGGAAAACTATCCGACTGCTCCGAAAACGATGCCTCTCTGTGTGAAATTTATTTGGTTGAAGGTGACTCTGCCGGTGGAACTGCCAAGCAGGGCCGCGACAGAAAATTTCAGGCTATACTGCCATTGAGAGGTAAAATCCTGAATGTGGAAAAAGCAATGCCGCATAAAATCTTTGAAAGCGAAGAAATAAAAAATATTTATACAGCACTGGGCATCAGCATAGGAACAGAAGAAGATTCCAAAGCACTTAATCTTGATAAACTCAGATATCATAAAGTTATTATCATGACAGATGCCGATGTAGACGGCAGCCATATAGCAACGCTCATACTGACTTTCTTTTTCAGATATATGAAAGAACTTATTGAAAGAGGATATATTTATATTGCAACACCTCCTTTATATCTGATAAAAAAAGGTAAACAGGAAGCTTATTGCTGGAGTGAGGAAGAAAGAAAGCAGATTGTTGCTGAATTCAGTAAAGATGGTAAAGAATCAGGTGTACACATACAGAGGTATAAAGGCCTCGGGGAAATGAATGCTGAACAGTTGTGGCACACTACTATGGATCCTGAGTTTCGCACTTTGCGCCAGATCACTATAGAAAACGGAACAGAAGCCGACCGCGTATTCTCTATGCTCATGGGCGATGAAGTCCCGCCAAGACGTGAATTCATTGAGAGAAATGCTAAGTATGCCAATATCGATGCATAGACAAAAATTCTAAAAAATTTTTATTTTCTAATATTTTTAACTTTGGTCTGAATATTGCTTTATAATTTTAAAAATGATTATATGAAAAAAGTATTAGCATTTGTTCTTTTGGCTTCTTTAATGGCCGGATGCGTATCTTCAAAGAAATATTATCAGAGGGGATACTATGACATGGCAATAAATAAATCTGTCAAAAAGCTGAGAAAAAAACCTGATAAGCAGAAAGAAATTCAGGTGTTAAAGGAGTCATACGCTCTTGCCAACCAGAAAGATGTTGAACAGATCAATTTTCTCAAGGTGAGCGGAGAACCTGATATATGGGATAAGATTTTCAACCTCAATTACAGCATGAAAAGCAGGCAGGACCTTGTCAAAACTCTTCCCGCCAATATACTTCAGGCGATAAATTATAAATATGTAAATTATGACAATGAGATTATTGAAGCCAAGAAGAGAGCCGCAGAATATTTTTATGCTCATGCGCTCACTCTGCTGGCAAAGAACGACAGGGTGGCTGCACGCCAGGCATATTATGAGCTGAGAAAAGTTAAGGAATATTACAGCTCCTATAAGGATGTTGACACACAGCTTCAGAAAGCCTTGTCTTTAGGGACCAGTAATGTGTTGTTTAAAATGCAGAATCTGAGCGGCATACCTTTGCCTCCTGACTTTGAAGATGAACTTACCAAGATAAGTTTAAAAGATATAAACCGTGAGTGGATCAACTATGACACAAAAAAGGTTGAAGGCAGATTTTATGATTATTCGATACTTGTAAATATAAGAGTTATTACAGTGTCACCCGAACAGTTGAAAGAAGTCCAGTATACTGAATCGAAGGATGTGCAGGATGGATGGCAGTATGTTCTGGACAAAAACGGAAATGTCATGAAAGACAGCCTTGGCAATGACATCAAGGTCCCGAAAATGAAAACAATAACATGTAATATCATTGAAACACAGCAGCATAAATCTGCAGCAATAAGCGGTTCGCTTGATTATATTGATAACAGGACTTCACAGCTGATAAAGACGGACCCGATAACCGCACAGTCTGTTTTTGAAAATATATCTGTCGTACCTGTAGGTGATGTAAATGCCCTTAAACCTGAAACAAAAAAGAAAATAGGTGCTAAACCTTTGCCGTTCCCGCCCGACCCTGCTATGATACTGCAGACAGGCCAGATATTGAAAGGCGCAATAAAAGAGATAACTGACAGGAACAGCAACATACTGCAGTAATATATTTCATTTTTTTCTTTCATGTCATGTGTAAATAAAAAAGCATATCTTTGCTTTAAATAAATAAATTATTAATTCAAATATTTATAAATATGGCCGGTGTAAATAAAGTTATTTTAATAGGGAACCTGGGAAAGGATCCTGAAGTAAAACATCTGGAAAATGGTTCTACGGTTGCAAGGTTCTCCCTGGCAACTACTGAAACATATAAGGATAAGGAAGGCAACAGAATAAAACAAACGGAATGGCATAATATTGTTGTATGGCGCGGGTTAGCTGATATAGCAGAAAAATATCTTAACAAAGGCAGCCAGATATTTGTTGAAGGGAAAATAAAAACCCGCTCATGGGAAGATAAAGAAGGAATTAAAAGGTATACAACCGAGATTGTTGGAGATAATTTCACAATACTTGGAAGTAAAAGAGATTCCGATTCCGAAACCCCTCCTCCTCCTGCAGATGAGTCACATGATAACAACCCACAGCCTGCTGATGATTTACCTTTTTAGGAAAATTATTTTTTACTGACAGGTATGGAAAATAAAAAAGCCCCGAAATTTCGGGGCTTTTTTATTGCTTTTTATTATTAAGTTTTACTTGATTGCATCCTTAAATTCAGCTGCTTCAAAATATTTCAGGAATTCCCTGTCGTCTTTAGCCTGACTCCTGTAAGAAGCATCTGCCTGAATAGCCTTTTTAAGGTTGTCATATAACATCTGTGTGTTATTTGTACGTGCACCTATGATAGCCATCAGGTAGAAGTTGGAAGCATTTTGTTCGGCACACTGAAGTGTCTGGACAGCTGCAGCAGCATTATCGGAAAGAACCTGTGCTAATGCAATGTTGTATTTGCATTTGCTTGTGCTGAAAGCACCGAGGGCTCCGTTGTAGTCACCTTTTTTGATGAACAATATTCCTGTGTTGAAATCTACATCTGTTCCTGCCTGCTTAGCCTGGTTGAAATATGTTTCGGCATTTGCATAATCAGTTTTGTATATTGCAGTAACACCCAGATTGTTCAGTACTATTCCGTTATTGGCAGAAAGAGTGTTTGCTTTTTCAAATAAGGACTGTGCTTCATCAACATTGCCGAGTTTTAAACTTGCAAATCCTGCATTGTTATAGCATTTCCAGTCTTCAGGGAAACCATTGATAGCTGCTTTGTATATTTTCAGTTTTATGTTCATGTCCTGAGTCAAAGTACCTGCATAAAGGATCTCTTTAAGGTTAAGGGCAGCAGGATTTGATGTGGACAGGTTTGCTATTTCTTCATCAGTTTTCTTTGGCTCATAATAGTTGATTGAGATTTCTGACCTTCTCAATACTGAAAGCATTTGTTCAACCTGAACAAAAATAACAGTCATATTTTTAATCTGTTTTTCTCTGTCGGCTTTAGTTCCCTGTGATTTGATCACATTTTCAATAGCATCTTTTTTCTCGATATTAGAAGCGGCAAGAGCTTTCATAAAACCATCATAGTCTTCACCTTTGGCAATCACTTCAAACTGTATGTCTTTTTTAGGATCGGCAATGATTATGGTTTTGTCCTTATTGCCTTTGATAATTTTCTGGAACGCTGCAACAATAAAGTCTTTAGCAGTTTTTCCACGTTCATCTGACAATTTTTCGTTGAGGGTTAGTTCACCTTCCGGAGAAGCCCATGCATTGATAGAAATGCTCTTTATTTTCCAGCCTTTGCTGATAAATTTTTTCAATGTGTCAATTTTAGTAGCATTTTCTTTGTCTTTATTAAGGGCAAGTGTCATTTCAAGGTTTGACTTGTTGTAAGCAAAATATAAATTGGCATTTTGAGAAATTATAGTTTCTTTTTCATAACCGTGTTCTGCCATTAACAGATTGCCGTCCTTTTCTACTCTTTCTGATGTGTAGATAACGCCATCAGCGAGTTTAACTTCGCCTAATTCAACGGTTTTGCTTTTTAATATGGCTTTAGCATTAACTACTAATTCCGATTTATTCATTACAGGCTTGTAATCTATAACATCAGTATAAGTGAATGAGCCGCCGGCTACTTTCTTGATCACTATACCGTCTGCTCCCACAACTTTATCTCCCTGTAATTTAACTGTTTTGAGTTCTGTTGAACCTCCGTCATATTTAAGTTCCGGTGTGAATTCAACAGATGCCTTGGAATGGAAATATTTAACAGGGAATGTGCCTGTTACAGATACACTGATTTTTCCTCCATGAGTCTGCAGAACTTCAGGTTTTACTTCATACTTGACAGTACCATACTTTTTAACCATTTTACTGAGTCCGCAACCTGCTAAAAATACTACAACAATTAAAAGTGTAGTAAAAATTTTTAAGTTTTTCATAGTTTAAATTTTTTGTTTATAAAATAAAATAGATTTCAAATAAAATTTTTTTAAAATTGTCTTTTAATTGGTTTACAAATATAAAAAACTTTATTCAAATAGCACAAATTTTTTATATTTTATTAACATTGCATTAAAACCCTATAAAAATCTGATTAGAAATAATTTACAGAACAGTTATCAACAGGGAATAAGAGAATAAATGATTAACTGATGTTACGCAAGAACATCATTAAAAAACTTATTATTCTTAAGTTAATTTGTTTGCTAACCTATGATTGATATGGTTTTAGGTTTTTTAGCAAGGGCAATGGGTTTGGTCTTATGTTATAAAACCTAAAACCATATCAACAAAAAACCAAACACACCCAACACA
>CAZSJF010000180.1:3754-6195 GCA_964606705.1 uncultured Bacteroidales bacterium | reverse complement strand
CAAATAAATACCGATACCGAACTGGCAATATTTGAGGCAGGTATTTCCGAAGCAGATGAGATGGAACATCTTGAATTTATTATAAAACCTACAATAGGCATTTTCACCAACATCGGGGAAGCTCACAACGAAAACTTCATCAACCTGAAGCAAAAAATAAACGAAAAGCTGAAGCTGTTCACAAAAGTGGAACACCTGATATACTGCACCGACCACATTGACGTGAAGGAACAAATTGCAAATTCCAGAGTATTTAAAAATATAAACCTTTTTACATGGGGCAGGAACAAAAGCAATAATCTGATAATAAAAGATGTCATAAAGAACAACAACAAAACCACTATTCATGGCAACTACAATAATGAAGATATTGACATAACCATACCTTTTATTGACAATGCATCCATAGAAAACGCCATTCACTGCTGGGCATGCATGCTGCTGCTGGAATATAAAAATGAGCCGATAGCAAAAAGAATGGCTGAATTAACATCAGTAGCCATGAGGCTTGAACTGAAAGAAGGGATAAACAACTGCACTATCATAAACGACTATTACAATTCCGACATCAATTCAATTGCTATTGCCATTGACTTTCTGAACCAGCAGAAGCAACACTCTGTAAAAACAATAATACTGTCAGACATTCTTCAGAGCGGAAGAGATGAGTCGTACTTATATGAAGAGGTTTCCAAATTGCTAACAGAAAAAGGTATAAATAAAATCATAGGCATCGGGAATGCGATATCAAAACAGGCAGGCAAATTTAATATTGACAAAACTTTTTTTAATTCAACCGAAGATTTCCTGTATAACTATCCTTTATATTCTTTCAGGAACGAGACAATATTGCTGAAGGGCGCAAGAATCTTCAAATTTGAACTTATCAGCAATGTCCTCCAGCAGAAAGCCCATGAAACAGTGCTTGAAATAAACCTGAACTCAATAATTCAAAATCTGAATTATTACCGTTCCCTTCTGAAACCTGACACAAAAATAATCGCAATGGTAAAGGCTTTTTCGTATGGCAGCGGAAGTTTTGAAATCGCCAATACCCTCCAGTATCACAATGTTGATTATCTCGCCGTAGCTTATGCCGATGAAGGTATAGAACTCAGAAAGTCAGGAATAAACATGCCTGTTATGGTCATGAATCCTGACGAACAAAGCTTCAGTTCAATAATAAAATATGAACTGGAGCCTGAGATATACAATTTCAGGATACTGAACATAATTAACCTGATATCACGAAAGATAAACAGGAAAATAAATGTCCATATAAAGATTGACACAGGGATGCACAGGCTAGGCTTTGAGAAGAACGATATTAAAAAACTCATAGAAACTGTAAAAAACAATGGGAACCTATGTATAAAATCAGTCTTTTCACACCTTGCGTCAAGCAATGACAAAAAGCATGATGAATTCACAAAAAATCAGATAAAAAACTTTGAAAAAACAGCCAATATCATCAAATCCGAATTTGATTACCCCATCCTTCTTCACATACTGAATTCAGCAGGCATAAAAAGGTTCAATGATGCACAGTTTGACATGGTAAGGCTCGGAATAGGCTTATACGGGATATCATCTGACAAAGAAGAACAAAAATTGCTGAAAAATGTCAGCATACTTAAGACAATCATCTCACAGATAAAACATATAAAGGCAAATGAAACCATCGGTTATGACAGGAAAGGAGTTGCCACTAAAGATACAAAAATTGCCGTGATCCCGATAGGATACGCAGACGGCATAAACAGGAAACTCGGCAACGGCAATATCTCCTTTATCATAAACGGGAAAGAAGCCCCTACGATAGGAAATATCTGCATGGACATGGCTATGGTTGACATCAGCGATATTCCTGCCAAGGAAGGCGATGACGTGATAATATTCAACGAGGACTATCCTATTACAAGGATTTCAGAACAACTTGGCACTATCCCCTACGAAATACTTACAAGCATTTCAGCGAGAGTAAAAAGGATTTACTTCCATGAATAATCATACTATATAAAGGATATAATATTTATTTCTCTTCAAAAAACTTATCATACCCGGGATACATAAGTTTTTCCTTTGCATAGTCAAGCGGGAATATGTAATACTGAAGAACAGCCTCGGCACACAGATTGTTGTCAGCATCAAGCAATTTTGCATCTATGACAGCAATTTTTTTATTAACTTCCCTTAAAGCTGCCCTAAGAGTTATTTTTCCTTTATCAATATAAACCGGTTTCCTTAATTTAATGTCAATCCCAGAAGTTACGCCTGCAGTTTTTGCTTTAACATAAACCGCCCAGCAGGCAACCTCATCCAGCAGTGTGGACTGAATGCCGCCATGCAATACATTAACATATCCCTGCAAATAATCCTCAGGCTGCCAGAAACAAACAACATCTTCGCCGTCCCCAAAAAACCCAAACACACCCAACACA
>CAZSJF010000180.1:0-3744 GCA_964606705.1 uncultured Bacteroidales bacterium | reverse complement strand
CTTCATAAAATTCAAGATGCAGCCCTTTCGGATTATCCGGTGAGCAGGCAAAGCAGTTGTAATCCTTGATGCCTTTAAACGGATTTACTATTTTTCTCATAAATATTATTTTACTTCGTATAAAAAAGTTATTCGTTATACGTTATTTGTTATTCGTTGTTTGAAACAAGATATTGTATAACTATTAACGGATAACATATAACTCTCTAAATCGGGTCAAAATAAAGGCCCATTCCTAAAAACTGCACTAACTTATATTCATAGTAACTATATGGCATATGGCCATTATAATATTCTATCATAACAGTAAACGGATTCTTTTCTGTTTTTCCCAACTCCAGACCAAGACCGAATTTACAGCCGGGTGTAAAATTATTCTGTTCAAATATTTTTATATCTGCTCCCCCTGCATATTTAATATTCTGCCGTTCATTGACCGGCACACAGAAATAAGCACCTGCTTCTGCAGCAAACCTTTTACGTATTATCACAGGCCTTGGAACGATTCCTATTCCTGCATAATATCTTACATATTTTTTCTGCACTGATGCGGTAATGTCGAGAAGTTCATAATTAACAGGATTCGGCACAGGGTATTTCATCTTATTATTAAAAATAAAATCATCACCCCAGTGCGATGACAAATGATAAATCCTGCATCTGAAAGTATAATTTTTTATCTGATAATTAAACATCAGGCCTACTTTAAAGTCAGTATTCAGTATATCCCTTTGCCATACACCGTCATCATTGATCAGGTATTCAAACTGCGTAAAAGAAGCTACCTCCCCTTCTATTTCATAACTCCTGTCCTCTGTTTTCTCCCATCTCATTATACTTTTGTGAAAGCCAATGGCAAACGGGACATATAACTTATCCTGCGGGCGGCTGCCTTCCCAGTAATAAAGCAATGAGCCGAAACTCTGGCATTCTATGGGGTCAAGGCGGATGGATCTAAAAAGTTCGTCTTTAGGTAAAAATATACGTTTGGTTTCATTTTCCTGAGAAAAACAAATAGCAGTATTTATTAATAACAGAATTGTAATTAAAGTTCTCATGTTTATACGTTACGAAGCAAAACTATAAAGAAAATCTATTTACCCGGGCACTGGCTTTTTATTTCATTGCCTATGTTTTTATTTCCGTATGATTTATCAAACTGCCTGCTGAATTCCTGTGCCAGTTTTTCTGCCATCTTTTTGTATTCTTCCTTGTCTTTCCATGTGTTAACAGGATTTAAAATTTCTGAAGGCACTTTGGGGCAGGTTTTCGGAATATTAAGGTGGAATAATCCGTCCGTGATATATTCAACATTTTCAAGTTTTCCTGATAATGCAGCATCAACCATAGCACGTGTCATAGTTATGTCTATACGCTTGCCAATGCCGTATGGCCCGCCGCTCCAGCCCGTATTGACTAAATATACTTTTGCGTTATGTTTTTCCATTTTTTCGCCGAGCATCTTTGAATAAACATCAGGATTACAGGGCATAAAAGGAGCTCCGAAGAATCTGGAAAATGTTGTCTGAGGCTCTACAACACCTGTTTCTGTCCCTGCAAGTTTGCTTGTATATCCCATAAGAAACCATAACATAGCCTGCTCCTTTGTTAATTTTGACACAGGAGGCAACACTCCGTATGCATCGGCAGTGAGAAACAAAATAGTATCAGGATGTACAGACACAGAAGATTCTTTAATATTGCTTAAGTACTTCAGCGGGAATGAAGCTCTGGAGTTTGGAGTAAGCCTGTCATCAAAGAAATCAAACTTTCCGCCCGGATAAAGCATTGCATTTTCCACTATTGAACCATGATTTAAATAATCATCTTTATGCATTACAGCTTTGTATATATCAGGTTCTTTTTCAGGATTTATATCTATCATCTTGGCATAACAGCCATTTTCAAAATTAGCAATACCACGTTCACTCCACCCGTGTTCATCATCTCCAAGCAAAGCTCTGTTAGGGTCGGCAGATAAAGTGGTCTTTCCTGTTCCCGACAACCCGAGCAGCAAAGCACAGCTTCCATCCTTGCCTTCGTTTGCAGAACAATGCAAAGGCAGTATACCTTCCTGAGGAAGATAGTAATTCATTACCGTGAACATAAGCTTTTTAACACTTCCCATATATGCAGAACCTACAACAACTCCCAGCCTCCTGTCATAGTCTATGGCAACGATAAGATCGGAAGTCTTGCCATTCGGAAGCTTTCTTAACCTGCCTTCATATTTTTTGCTGTCAAGCTTGTTATATGGCAGGGTCAGCAATAAAAAACCCTTATCAGCGAATATGCTGTCTTTTATATTTGCAGGAACAGCCCTGAACATATTATCAGTAAAAAGAGCCGTCAGAGCATTGCTTGTTACGACCTTAACAGGCATGGCATATCCGGCATCAGCACCGATAACCCTGTCGGTAACATAAACCTTAGGCTTTTCCGACAAAAATTTCAGGGCATCATCAAACACCATGTCAAAAGTTTTCTCATCAACAGGTATGTTATTAGGTGAAGCCCAGTCTATGTTAGCCTCACTTGAAGCCCTTTTAAGCATGTAAGTATCTTTAGGGCTCCGGCCTGTAGATTCAGTGGGTGTCCATGTAGCCAGTGCACCGCATTCAGACACAACAACTTCTCTGTTGTCAACAACTTCCTGTATTATCTTTTCCCGTTTCAGATTATCTAAAACATTTTTATGAGATTTTACAGCAGTTAAAAGTTTATCTTTTAAAATATTTTCTGACATAGTTTTGTAGTTTTAATAAATGAAAAAGCAGTAAAACCAATTACTGCTTTTCAAAGATAAAAAAAATTCTTATTGATTGTTATTCCTTGTATAAGTTTTTTTATCATTATTTCATTACCCCTACAGACCTTAAGAGCATAAATACTTTTGGAAAGCACAGAAATAATATAACTATCAGGACCTTCGCGAAAATTAACACATAAAGCATACTTTTAGGCATCAAAGTTTTTTGCTTCTTCATTTTTATTCATTATTTTTGGAATATTGTAAACCTAAGATAATTAAAACAGTTTTTTGTGAACATAAAAAAAATAATTTTATTATTAACAATAAGTGTCTTTTTTAATACTGTTACCTACGCTCAGGACAGGCATATTGACAGCCTTAAACTATTGCTTAAAACGGAAAAAGAAGACACCAATAAACTAACTATATTATTTACATTAACCTATTTTTGCCTCAACTATAATATCCATGAATCCATTAACTATGCCAACCAATCACTTAAGCTGGCACTAAAACTAAATCATAAGTCTTCAACAGTTATAATATACAATAATATTGCTTTAATTTATGACAGGCTGGGGAAATATTCAAAAGCGCTTGAATATTACAATAAAATATTGAATATATATTTAAAACTAAATGATAAAAGAAACATATGTAATTCATACAATAAAATAGGGAATGTTTATCTTAAACAAAGTAATTATTTAAAGGCTTTAGATTGTTTTTTTAAAGCTGAAAAAACAGCGAGAATAACAGGGGATAAATCAGCTATAGCAACCAGTTACACTAATATCGCTTATATTTATTCTTTTCAGAAAAAATATGATATCGCTTTGAATAACTATCTGAAAGCACTAAAAATAAGAAAACAATTCAACAACATCCGTTCAATAGCTAATGGTTATAATAATATCGCGAATATCTACGTGGAGCAAGGCAAATATGACAAAGCTTTTGCCTATGTCATCAAAGCATTGAAGATGGAAAAA
>CAZSJF010000179.1:0-6249 GCA_964606705.1 uncultured Bacteroidales bacterium | reverse complement strand
TCGGCAAGGTGCTCAATACACCAGCCTATTCCGGCAAGTCCGTTACAGAAGGTATGATAATTAAATCCATTATTAATTTCATCAAATACATCATAAATGATGTTCATTGCCTTATCCAGTTGTTTTTCATCCTTTTTAAATAATGAATAGTAAGCAAAAAATAATGCTACGCTCATCTTTCCCTCAAATAAGGCTATAGATTTTACTTTGCTTACATTTTCTGTTAAGCTGTTTGATATCTCATCAATTTTATCAGTTATTTTTTTTGATAATATTTTATTTTCTGTTATTACTGGTTTCCATGTCATATAAAGTATTATTTTTATTAAGAATGTAAAAGTAAAAAAAAAACCGTTTTTTTGTTTTATTATGTTAAAAATACTAATAAATTGATATTTTTAAGTTCCTATAAGTTGGTATCTGAATATTTTTGTGATAAGATTTTTTGGGGTTTATATCTCAGAAAAAAGTATTAAAAATAATATCTTTGAATCCGCAAATAAATAAACAGATGAAACATTACAACATAAGAATATACGGCAGGGTGCAGGGAGTGTTTTTCCGTGATTCTGCAAAAAAGACGGCAAGATACCTTGGGGTGAAAGGGTTCGTAAAAAACATGCCTGACGGCTCTGTATATATAGAAGCGGAAGGCGGCAGTGAACAATTGTCTGAATTTGTTGTGTGGTGCAGAAAAGGTCCTGCTACGGCACATGTGAATGATGTGGAAGTAAAAGAAGGAAAAACTGAGAATTTTGAAAGTTTCAATGTCAGATACTGATGCCTGTTATTCTTTGCTTTTCCTCCTGAATAGCTCACCGAAGCTGTCAAAATCTTTTCTGTAAAACACTCCGACACCTTGTGTGTATTGTGAGGTGATGTTATCGAGCAGGTTGTTATTATTGGCCCTGTTGAAAGTTTTCAGCCGGAACCTTCCTTCCGGTGTGATCTTGTATTCAATATTGACATCACCTACAATACTGCTTGTGTTTTCGTTTTTTGACACGCCTGTCTGTGACCCTACATTGCCGTCGATGATAACCCTGTCGTTAAACAGCTGAGTAGAAAGTGCGACTTCAATTTCTTTATTTGAAATTTCGTCACCGGGTCTGTAATTGACACCTATGTCAAAGTCATTGCTTATCTGCGACAGCCAGTTGCTGAGCTGATTTGACAACAGTTCGGAGGAGTTCGCGCCTACCCCGAAGTTATAACCCTTTCCGGAATTGTCATATCTGGGCGGTGTTGTAAAACTGTTCAGCACAAGCAGGGAAAACACCTGTTTGTTAAGGTCTGACCTTACACCTTCCATGTACTGTTCTTTTTCAAAATCTCCCAGAGTCGGAAAATCTATTGCAAATTCAATGACCGGATTTAACAACCTGTTGGTCATTTTTATTATACAGTCAACAGGCACTCGTTTCCCGGTTTTTTCCTGTTCAGAGTTAATCAGTACATCAAGCGATGTTTTGACATTATATACCGCTTCTATATTGATATCCGCATCATACGGGTCGCCTTTCCATTTCAGCGTTCCGCCTTTGTTAATTTTAAAACGTTTATTTATGACATTCTGGAGTGTCAGCAGGTATTCCCCTTCTTCAATTACATAATCCCCGAACATGCTTAAATCCCCGTCTGTATTTATATCCATTTTGATATTGCCTTTCCCCCTGCCTTTCATAATATCCCCTACTTTCGAATCAAAAATTATCCTGACTTCGGCATCAGGTGTTACTTCAAGGTTAAAATTCAGTGTTATCCCTGATAAATCAACCCTGTTGTTGTCAGCCTCTTTCCCTTTTACCGAGCCCGTGTCTTTCTTTATGAAAGAAATAAAATTATTTTCCGAAACTTCTTCTGTTGAATTTAATGGTATATTGAATTGAGAGCCTTTTCCTGTTTTCATATCAATATCCATTGTGATATTTTTCACATCGCCGTATATCCTTACTTTTCCTGAGCCGAAGGCTGTACCATAAAACATGGAATTTTCATATTCATTTGTATTGAGGCACAGGAAATTTTTAGGGCGGAATTCGAAGTTAAACCTGAAATCCCTGAAGTTCTTATGCTTTATTTCTCCGTCACAGATGGCTGCATTTCCGTACATGTCATTTAAAACGAGGCTGTCTATCTCGAATCGGTCTTTGTAAACCTTTACTTCATGGGCAAAGGTATATGTTGTGTTCAGGTAGTCGATTTTAAGGCCTGTCCTGAAAAGTTTCAATTTTCCTGTAAGTTCCGGTTCGGCAGGGGAGCCTCTCAGTTTTAGCTTGCCTATGGCATTGCCTTTTAATTCAGAGCCGAATGAGGACAGATAATCACTGAAAGGATTGAGCTTTATATTATCTATGCTGATATCAAGGTCAAAGACATCATCCTTGTTTAACGGATAATAATATCCTGTGATGGACACAGGCTTGTTGGAACCTATAGAGCCGGTATAAATAACTTCGGCGGTGATGCCCAGTCCTTTTTTATCTTTGTCCCATGTACTCTGAACAACAGCATCTCCCAGCCTTGATTCATTAAAAGTGAAATCTTTAACTGTGATATTTGAAATAAAATTGGGAGAACTGAACATGTCAAAAAGTTCAACATTTCCGTTCATGATACCGTCAATGTCGAAATCCTGTTCTTTTGTTAAGATGTCTATGTTTGAAACATTGAAGTTCTTAAATCTTATTCTGAGCTTATCGAAAGACTCGTCAGATATTACGCCTGATATATTGATTTCCTGATTGCCTGTACGGAAATATAAATCATTCACAACAATTGATGCGGAATCAAAAACTATGGAGTTGTTCCTGCCGGCAGTCCATGCAGAGTCATTGAAGACAACTTTAGCCTGTGATAAATTCAACACAGGAGCAGTTTGGACAAATGAAAGACTGCCTATTATATTTCCGCTGTTGTTATTTTTGGTTTTATTGTTATCCCATAGCAGATTATATTTTATACTATCATCTTCAACAACTGAATTCAGTACAAGATTATCCAGCCACAGACTGTCTGACAGGAACAGCCTTTCACAACCGGTATTAATATTCAATGCCCTGCTGTCGGAATTTATTTTTATAAAATAACTGTTAAAAAGTTTATCATTATAAGAAATATAATTTGACTTTCCTTCAAGAACAAATCTGTAGTTGTATGAATTATAATTACCTGTAATGTTGAGGCGGGAAGCAATTTTGAGCCCGGGAATAAAAATATTACAGATAGGCTGAACGTCTTTTAAAGTTATCTTATAGCTGAAATCCTGAAGGGGGGGCTCGGATGTTTTATTTTTACCCGCAGGTTCTTTTTTATATGCCAGATATTTTTCAAACATGTTGCTGAAAGAACTGTATAAACTGCCTGTAGAAAAAATCCCGTTAATATTACATTCAAGAAAATCGGAATTCAGCTCTATGTTGGTTTTTTCGCCTGTTCTTGCGGTGTTGAGAGATAATTTCTGCATGCTGATTTTTTTATCTCCTTCCTTATACAGGACATTATTTATTTCAACATCTCCTGATATGTTATCAATGCTGTTCCCTGCCATATCTATGTGTATATTTGCCGACAATTCCGGATTTGATTTTCTGTCAATCAGGTTAAGCCTGTCAAGCTTTGCATCATTAACAGAGAGATAAAACTTAAAAGCAGGCATGTCGGCGGAAAAATCGGCTGTCCCTGAAACCTTCATGCCGATATTTTCATCATTGATATTTACATCGCAGAAGACATTCTCATTTTCAAGTCTGCCACTGATATCAATATTCCTGTAGTTGTAATTATTGAATCGTATGGAATCCACTTTGCCTGATAACTGTGCCTTCATACTTTTTTCTGAAAGCCCTTTTCCTGTAATATTAAAACTGAAAGATGCATTTTTTACCCTGCTGTCAGGAGCTATTCTTTCAATATCCAGGTCTCTGGCTGTGAGTTTTCCTTTATATTCAATTTCATTTATTTTACTGCCTTTTAAAGAGATGTTGGTTGATATGTTGCCTATATTGGTATAAAAATCGCTGCATGCAACAAAATCGTTGTAGAATCCCGTGAAAAATCCTTTTATCCTGATTTTTCCCAGCTTTACCAGTTCTTTCGGGACAGGAATCCTGTTTTTACCTGTGCTGTCGGAAGGCAGGCAGAAAGATGCTATATCACTGTCAGTGACAATAAAACTTTTTATGTTAAAGTGAACGAAAGTTTCTTCAATATCAGGCAAACCTGTAAAAGTAAAACTTCCTAAAAACCTTGTGTCTTTCCCGAAACAAAATGAAAAGTCCTTGCCCTTCAGGTTATTTATCCTGCCGCTGACTTCCCCTTCGCCTATTTTAACTATGTCATCCATGCCTCTCATGTCGCTGCTGAAATATGCAATATCTTCAAGATAAACTATAGAAGGCCTGAAGGCGGAGTAAATCCTCACGTTGTTTATAAAATCATTGAAATCGTCAAGGCTGTTGAAGCAGAACTTCAGGTCCATGTCAAGGCTTGTCCTGCCTGTCTTGATAAGCAAGGTATTTGCAGATAATTCATTGCCTGTGATTTTCAGGTTTGTGTTGAATTTATCCAATCTGAACCCGCTTTTTTCAAGAAATGACAGATCTTTTATATCGGCATAAACAGTATCTCCCGCAGTTGTAATATTTTTCACCGTGATGTTCAGGTCAGATATACCGATATTATTGAAATCTATTATTTTACCGACGGGCTGTTTATTCAGATCCTGATATATCAGGTTTGATTTTTTGATGCAAAGTGATCTGCATGATAACTGCCATTTTTTGCCTGCTGAAGTTGTAGTATCGGTGGAACTGAAATAATCTGCAATAAACTGAAAATTAAAATCTTTCCCGCTTTTGTATTTTCTGATATTGATATCTGTCTCCGACAAAGTCAATATGCCGATGTTGATCTTTTTTTCCTTGTAATGAACATCTTTAACGTCAACCTTAAACCTGCCGCATTTCAGAAGTACTTTGCCATGCAGGTCTTCCACAAGCAGGTCTTCCAGCACAACGTCAAAAAAAAAGGCAATGTCAATACCGCCGACAGATACTTTTGTCTTCAGCTCTTTGGACAGGTAAGATGCTGCTTTTTTGCAGAGGTATGTCTGCATGCTGCTGTTGCGCAGTACACAATAAGAGATAACCGGTAATACAACAAATACCGTAAGAAATGTGAATAATAATATTTTGTATTTTCTTTTAATGTTGTATAGTGTTTATTTAAAATCCTTCATAAATATATATCTTTGCAACGCTCTTTCATTTACTTTTAAAAATGAACATTTATATTTTAGGCATAGAATCCTCATGTGATGATACCGCTGCTGCCGTTACAGACAATAGCAAAATCCTTGCCAATGTCATTGCCGGACAGGATGTTCATAAGGATTATGGTGGTGTTGTGCCCGAGCTGGCTTCAAGAGCTCACCAGCAGAACATAATACCTGTGGTTCAAAGAGCTTTGCAAACAGCAAATATAAGTAAAAATCAGATTAATGCAGTAGCTTACACGAGAGGCCCCGGCCTGCTTGGTTCATTACTTGTAGGTTCTTCTTTTGCCAAAGCCTTTGCCCTTGCACTGAAAATACCTCTGATAGAGGCAGACCATATTCATGCCCATATATTCTCACTTTTCATACAGGAAAAAGACAGCAGCAATCCTGTTCCTGATTTTCCTTTTCTCTGCCTTACCGTATCAGGCGGGCATACACAAATATCAGTGGTCAGGGATTATTTTGACATAGAAGTTATAGGCCGCACTATTGACGATGCGGCAGGCGAGTCTTTTGACAAGGCTGCTAAGATAATGGGGTTGCCATATCCCGGAGGGCCGCTGATTGACAAGTACGCAAAAGAAGGGAATCCGGTAGCGTTTAAATTTTCAAAGCCCAGAATAGAAGGGCTGGACTTCAGCTTCAGCGGGTTAAAGACATCTTTCCTGTATTTTATAAGGGACAGCCTGAAACAAAATCCCCGTTTCATTGAAGAGAATAAAAACGACCTGTGCGCCTCCATTCAGAAATGTATTGTCGACATGCTTATGGAAAAGTTGCATTCGGCATCCGTTAAAACAGGTATTAAAAATATTGCTGTTGCCGGAGGTGTATCTGCGAACATGTTGTTAAGAAACAATCTGCTGGAAGCACAGGAAAAATACAAATGGAAAACCTTTGCGCCGAAACCTGAATACTGCACTGACAATGCCGCCATGATTGCTGTTACGGGTTATTAAAAATATATTAAT
>CAZSJF010000178.1:0-6296 GCA_964606705.1 uncultured Bacteroidales bacterium | reverse complement strand
TGTGTTGGGTGTGTTTGGGTGTGTTTGGTGTGTTTTTTGGATTTTTTTCAATACCAAAATTGCAGACAGGATGAAAATTTTCTTTCAGTTGCCAATCAATAGCTGATGAAATATGCCAGATATGGTTTAAAGACAAACATCTGTTATAATTGGAAATGTACCCGATATTGTTATGAATAGATATTTTGTTATTGTAATAAGAATGTATTAAAAATACTGACCAGTTAAAATGTCCGCTTCCCATATCATTTTTATAATTTCCTGATGGAAAAATTATACCTGGTTTAATTACAAAACTGTTCTTTTTAATTTTATAAAAACAATGTTTAACTTCTAAACTTATATCAGAAAATCCATAAGCTTTTTCAACTGTAGAATCAGATATATTTTTATAGTAATTGAAAGGTATCCCGCAAACAATATCTGTTTTATCATTTAAACCATAAGTATATACAAAAGACGATTCATTGAATAATTCAATACATCTGTGATTGTTTTCTATGCCGTTTCCATAACAAATTTCTATTTGGGATGTGTGTTTTTCAGCTAATCCTGCATCATCTGAAATTAATGGCAACTGGGCAAATAGTATATTTATTCTGACAAATAAGGTAATTATAATAAAGATTTTAATGTATTTATTTGCTTTACTCATATTAATGTTACTATTTATAAAAAAAGTGCTACCGGATAATCAAAAAAATTATTCCAGATCAGTCATTACAAGTTTTCCATGCTTAATTCCTTTGGTTCCGATAATTTTATCTGAAAGCTGAATTAGTTTTTGCGCCTGGCCTTTAACAGCAATAGTTTCCAGACATAAATCATGAGCCAGATGAACATGCTGGGTTGAAAGAATTAAATCATGATAATCGTGCTGCAGGTGCATTATTTTATTATTCAGTTCGCGTTTGTGATGGTCATATACAATTACAATTGCACCTGCCACAACTTTATTCTTTATAGTTTTATCTTTAACTAAACTATTCTTTATTAAATTACGGATTGCCTGCGAACGATTAGGAAAATGTTGATTTTTAGCAAATTCATCAAGGCTTTGCAAAATGTTTTCTTCTAAGGAAACACCAAATCGTTTTATATTCATTGTAACACCTTTTATAAAATAAGTAGCACAAAATTATAAAAGTAATTTTAAAGAAACAAATTTTTATGAATATTAATGTATAATTAACAGAAGAAAGCTACTTGCCTGACACAATTTTCAATGTATCCTCTGCTATAACCAATTCTTCATTTGTAGTAATGACCATCACTTTGGTTTTGGAACCTTCTTTGGTAAGAATAGCATCTGTTTCCCTCATCCCGTCGTTTTTCTTAAAGTCAAAGTCAATACCGAGATAATCCATATCCTTGATAATTTCTTCTCTTGTTATGCTTCCGTTTTCACCAATTCCGCCGGTGAATATTATCAGGTCAACGCCATTCATAACAGCAGAATAAGCACCGATGTATTTTTTCACCCTGTAGTGATACATGTCCAAAGCCAGCTTTGCCCTGACATGGCCTTTCGGTGCTGCAGTTTCGAGGTCTCTCATGTCTGAAGATAAACCGGAAATAGCTTTTACACCACATTTTTTATTGACGAAATCATTGGCACCTTTTGTGTCGAGTTTTTCTTTTTCCATAATATACAGAAGAACTCCGAGGTCCAGATCTCCGCATCTTGTTCCCATTATCAGACCTTCAACGGGTGTAAGTCCCATAGATGTGTCAACAGACTTACCATGTTTAATTGCTGTTACAGAAGCTCCGTTGCCGAGGTGGCATGTTATTATTTTCAGGTTTTCAATCTTTTTACCGAGTATCCTGCATGCTTTTTCTGCAACAAATCGGTGGCTTGTACCATGAAAACCATAACGCCTGATTTTATATTTATCATACATTTCATAAGGGATTCCATACATATATCCGACTTCAGGCATTGTCTGATGAAATGAGGTGTCGAAAATACCGCATTGAGGTACATCAGGCAGAAGTTCTTTCATTGCATAGATTCCTTTCAGGTTTGCAGGATTATGCAGAGGGGCCAGGTCAACGCATTCCTCAACCATATCAATAACCTCCTGTGTTATTAATACGCTGCTTTTAAATTTGTCTCCGCCATGGACAACCCTGTGTCCTACAGCAGCAATTTCGCTTTTATCTTTGATAACACCATGCTGGGGATGCATTAATATTTCAAGTATGAGATTAATACCGGTAGTATGGTCGTTAACATTCTGTACTGATTTATACTTGTCAGCATTTTTTTTCTTATGGGTCAATTCGCTGTTTTCAAGGCCAATTCTATCAACTATTCCTGATGCCAGCAGTTCCGGCTCCTTCTTCATATCATGCAACTGATACTTTATTGAGGAACTTCCACAATTTAATACTAAAATTTTCATGTTCCGAAATCAAATTTAAAGATTAATAATAACGATATTTCTATGAATTTGCAGATGCCAGATTAGAAGTAATAGCAATCAGATTGATGATATCGCTGACAGAACAGCCCCTGGACAGATCATTGATAGGGGCAGCCATACCCTGCAGTATAGGGCCTATTGCTTCGGCATCTGCAAGCCTTTCAACAAGTTTATATGCAATATTGCCTGCTTCCAGTGTCGGGAAAACAAGTACGTTTGCTTTACCGGCTATTGCACTGTCAGGGCATTTCTTTTTTCCTATGGATTCTATTAATGCAGCATCAGCCTGTAGTTCGCCGTCTATTTTTAATGACGGATCCATCTCCCTGGCAATTTTTGTTGCATTGATTACCTTGTCGCACATGGCATGCTTTGCACTTCCTTTTGTTGAAAAACTCAGCATGGCAATTCTTGGGTCAAGCCCTGCAATGCTCCTTGCTGTTTTGGCTGTACTGACAGCAATCTCTGCAAGCTCTCTGTCTGTCGGGTCAGGATGAACAGCACAATCAGCAAATACAAGAATGCCATTATCGCCGAAATTTTTGTCTTTCAGAATCATGATGAATGCTCCTGAAACGATATTTATGCCTGGTAATGTTTTTACAATCTGAAATGCCGGGCGGAGGACATCTCCCGTAGCATTGATAGCTCCGGCCACTTCACCGTCGGCATCCTTGTTTTTGATAAGCAGAGTACCCAGATATAAAGGATCTTCAACTAATTTTGATGCTTCTTCTTTTGTCAGCCCTTTGCTTTTCCTTATCTCCACCAGCATGTCAATGTATAAATTCTTATTTTTATGCGACAATGGGTTTAAAATGGTTGCTTTTGATATATGCTGAAGATTGAATTTCTTCACCTGTTCATCTATCTTCTGCTCGTCACCTAATAAAATGATTTTTGCAATGCCTTCTTTTAAGACAAAGTCTGCAGCCTGTACTGTTCTTTCTTCTGCTCCTTCGGGCAGAACTATTCTCATTGATTTCTGTTTCGCCTTAGAGCGAATATCTTCCATTAGTCCCATTGTTGAAAAGTTTTATAAAAATTGTTAATAAATACTGTTTTTTTTCTTTAACAACAAAAATATAATTATTTTTTTGTAATGCAAGAGTTTTTGCATTATTATTTTATCAACATAAAAAAATAATTATTTCGGATTATGATATAGGTATTACACTGAATTTTTTTACAGAATAATATCCTATTTTTTCGGTGGGATATAGTCAACCCTCAGTATTTTGAACTCAGTACGCCTGTTAAGCTGATTGGCAACTTCTTTTGCTGTAGTTGATGTTAACGAGCTGATATAGTTCTCTGTTAATTCTGTACCTTTTTTAAACTTGACCCCGTTAACAGTAATATTTCTGTCAATAACTCTCGGTTTCCTTTCACCATATCCTTTGGCTGTCAGTCTTTCGGGGTTTATACCTTTAGATACAAGATAATCGACAATAACCTGTGCGCGTTTCTGAGAGAGGGTGTCATTGTAAGCATCAGAAGCCCTGAAGTCAGTATGTGAGGAAATCTCGATTACTATTGTTGGATTCTCATCCAGAATGTCAACCAGACTGTTCACCGAATCTATACTTTCCGGCTTCAGATTCCATTTGTCCAGATCATATAAAATTTCAGGAAGAACAAATGACTTTTCCACTGCTGCATCAGTAATTTCTCCTGTAAGAATCTGTGATTTTGCTTTTTCCAGAAGTATTTGTTTGTTAATAGTCCCTGTTCCTGTTAAAGTTTCCTTATATGGTGTGTAGTTTTCAGCACCGGCTATAATTTCATATTTTTCATACTTTGGCACTTCCGCCTTATATTCTCCTGTTTCAGGATTTGCAACAGTACTTTCAAGAATATAGCCGGATTCAGGTTCACATATTTTAATCTTTGCTTTTAAAGGCGTTTTAGATTCACTGTCCAGTACCTGTCCGCTGATGACTGTTGTTTCTCCTGTTTTTAAAAGTATTTTCTTTTCCACATCATTATTACCTTTTATCAGTTCAAAATAAGGTTCATATTTATCGGCAGAAACAGAGATGCCGTATAGTGAATTCTTAGGCAGAGTGATAGTAAATTCTCCTGTCTGAGGAGATGATGATGTGCTTGAAATAACATCGCCTTTTAATGCGTCCTTAATCGTTATTGTAGCTGCAACAGGCCTTTCGATTAAATTTTCCAGTACTTTACCTTTTATCACTATGTCTATTTTAACTTTTCTTGTTTCCAGATACAGGGTTTTGTTTATGTCATCATTTCCGGATATTGTTTCAGTATATGGAAGGAAATTCATAGTTGTTACCATAATATTATATTTTTCATCTTTTCCGGGTAATGTAACAGCATATTCCCCGCTGCTGTTTGAACAGGTAGTTGCGATTATTTCACCTGTTTTGGCATTACTGATTTCTATTTTTGTGCTGACAGGCACTCTTGATTCCTTTTCCAGAACAAGTCCGCTTAATATGATGGCTTTGCCTTTTTCCAGATAGATAGTCTTATTATTAATATCTTCACTTGTTTTTTTGATTACTTCAAAGTACGGTGAATAATTCTCTGCAGATACTGACAGGTTGTATTTTTGGTTGTAGGGAAGATAAATATCAAATTTCCCGGAAGTATTGCTTGTGGTTGTTTTTTCTATTACCTGGCCGTTGTTATCATTTCTGACTATAACCTCAGCCTGGACAGGGTTTGAATAATTCTTGTCCAGAACAATTCCGCTGAATGCAAAATCCTGTTTTTTCTGCAGGAATATTAATTTATTGATATATTGCTTAACGTTTGATTCTTTTGTGGAAATGATTTCTTCGTAAGGTTCATAGTTTTTTGCTGTTGCAGTAATTTTATAACGCTCGCCTGTTACAAGGGAAACAAAATATTCACCCGTATTTGCATCTGATGACATGCTGGCAATAATATCACCTCCTGTATCAAGGGTCCTTATTTCAATTTTTGCTTCTACAGGTTTTTTGGAAAGTTCGTCAAATACATTTCCATTCAGAACGACAATCTGTTTTTTAAGTCCTATAATTGTTATGCAATAGATATCCTGATCTCCGTATCCTCCCGGTTTTGCTGAAGAGTAATATGCTTTTTTCTCATCAGGGGTCGGCATATAAAAAACATCATCACCTGTTGTATTTATCGGATAACCGATATTTTCAGGTTTTGACCATTGCCCGTTATCGGAAAGAGTTGAAGTAAGAATATCGAAACCACCCATGCTTTCATGTCCTTTGGAGCTGAAATATAAAGTAACACCATCAGAAAGGATAAAAGGTGATTCTTCATCATATTCAGTATTTATCCTTGGCCCTAAATTCTGCGGTTTAGACCATTTGCCATCGCTTAACTTTTCACAATACCAGATATCTCTGCCCCCATAGCCGCCTTTGCGGTTGCTGACAAAATATAATGTGTTATTATCAGGGCTGATACATGCATGCGTTTCCCATGCAGGAGTATTTATTTCAGGGCCTAAGCTCTGGGGAACACCCCATTCATCAACATTAAAAGTACTGACATACAGATCTCCGCCGCCAATATCTCCGCTATATATGAACAACTGTTTCCCGTCATCAGACAGGCTGACTGAAGCTTCATGGCCCGGAGAGTTAATGTTATCGCCTATCTTTCTTACTTCTCCCCATGTATTAGTACAGGTATTGGGATTATTCTTAAATGAAGCTGTATAGATATCTTCATAATATTTGCCGAATTGATTGACTTTGCCTCCGGTACTGCCTTCCCTTCTGGAGGTAAAATATAATTTTATCCCGTCTTTTGATATAATAGGGGAGTATTCAGGGTATTTAGTATTTATTTCGGGTCCAAGGTTAAACACAAACCAAACACACCCAACAC
>CAZSJF010000177.1:0-6317 GCA_964606705.1 uncultured Bacteroidales bacterium | reverse complement strand
TGTGTTGGGTGTGTTTGGGTTTTTGGGTAAAAATTATTATCCCTGAAAAGCGAAGAACAAGATATAATCAAAAGTATGCTCATACAGAGTTTTGATTATATCTTGTTCTTCGCTTTTCAGGGATAATAATTTTTACCAAAGATAAAGATAGTTTTATAATATGTGAAAGAATGAAATAATATTTATGCTTTGGCTGAGGGCATTGAGCTTGTCGAAGTGCCCTCAAACTACGGACAGCGGAGAGGTTAATTTGTCAATTTTATGATAACCGGAATAGTATATGAAATAAAAAGCAGTGCGAATATTACAATTAATAAATAATGTAAAACCGGTGTTTTCTTCACATCCTTCGGTATTTTGAAGTAAAATATCTGCCACATCGTCCTCCATAGCCAGAAGACTGCACAGCTTACAACAAGCCCGCATGCAATCCCGTTGCAGTCTGCCATTTCCCTGTAATAGAGGAAAGACAGGGATGCTGCGGCTGTGAACGACAATATCAGGGCAACATGAATGCTTATGAATATTCTGTGATTGATAAGTTTGATCTTCTCAAACTCGGATCTCCAGTCAAACATCTTGTAAAAGAGACAATGAAATATCACCATGAAAAGTGTTAACACACCTCCGGCTAAAATAAAAAGTTCACTTGTTTTCATAGCTCATTTTTTGTTGTTTTATTTATCGAAGGACACTGAGCGGAGCCGAAGTGTCCTTTATTCTACAACGATTTTATTCAGGTGTACACTGCTTTCTGAAATTACCTTTACTATATAAATACCTGCAGGGACACCGGATAAAACTATTTGCTTATGTGTTGCTTTATCTATATGAGTTTGTAAAACCAATTGCCCGTTAATGGTATAGATTGAAATGCTGCCGGTTGTTGGCTGGCTGAAGTAAACAGTTGTTTGTGAATGGAATGGATTAGGATAGATTTTTATCTCTTCATTATTGACTGTTAAATTCTTTGTGCCTACAGATGTACATTGCAGATTATTCCTTAATACTGACACTGAGTTGGAATACTGATTCACGGCAGCAAGGTCTGGTTTGCCATCTCCATCCAGGTCAACTATTAAGACTTTAAGAGGGCTCGACCCTGTTGTGTAATCCACTTTTGCGGCAAAGGAAATATTGCCTGCTGTTCCGGTATCTTTTAATACTGAAACGGTGTTGGCGCTAAGGTTTGCAACAGCAATGTCCGGCTTGCCGTCGCCATCTATGTCACCTGTTGCAGGGCCCAGAGGGTACGACCCTGTTGCAAAATCCGCTTTAGGTGCAAAGGAAATAGCACCTGGTGTACTTGTATTTTTGAATACCGATACTGTTGGAGTATTGCCGTTAGTAACAATGATGTCAAGCTTGCCGTCCCCGTCTATATCGCCTATGGTTCCTCCCGTAGGGTCTCCTGATGTTGTATAGTCATCCTTTGCTGCAAAGGAGATGTTTCCGGGAGTGCTTGTATTTCTTAATACTGTTACAAAGGTGGAGAAATTACTTGTTACTGCAATGTCAGGCTTGCCGTCGCCGTCAATGTCTCCTATTGAAATACTGCTGGGCCATTCTCCTGTTACAAGGTTTACCGGTGAGTCAAAAGAGATAGATCCGGCTGTGCCTATGTTTCTCATCACTGAAGTGTTGGTGCCGCCACCGCCTGGATTTGTAATGATAATATCAGGTCTTCCGTCGCCGTCAATATCGGCTATCGAAATGTTGGTAAGGCTGTTTCCTGCCGGAAAGTCAGCCTTTGAAGCAAAGGAGATAGTTCCGGGAGTGCTTGTGTTTTTAAGTACTGACACTGACTGGCTCCAGTCATTAGCAGTGGCGATATCAGGTTTACCGTCCCCGTTCAGGTCGCCTGTTGCAGCGGCTCCGGGCCCTGAACCGGTTGTGAAATCCTCTTTAGTATCAAAAGAAATATTTCCTGCTGTGCTTGTGTTTTTTAGCACAGAAACTGTGTTGGAGCTGTAATTCGCAGTAATAATATCAGGTTTACCGTCGCCATCCAGGTCGCCTGTTGAAACTTTAAGGGGCTGTGTCCCCGTTGAAGAATCAATTTTTTCGTCAAAGGAAGTTGAATCAATTGTTGTGTCACAGGTGAAGGTGGTGATAAATGGCAGGGTGGAATAGGCTGTTAAGCCGGCGTCAAGGTCGGTGACAGTGATATAATCGTAGGTGGTTCCTTCCTGCACTGTGACAGTAAGCACAGAGTCTGTGCCTGCAGTTACCTCAGTCATGGTTGCTCCGAAGAACACAATATTGTTTGCAGGCATTGCATTAAAATTTTCTCCGCTGATAGTGACCGTTGTACCGACTGGGCCGGATAACGGGTCAAACGAAGTGATTACAGGCTGTGCAAAAATACCGGCTGCTGAAAAGAGCATAACAAAGAAAAACAATATTTTTTTCATAATGTTGTTTTTTTAGTTGAGCAAATGTAATGAATTTTTTGACTCACTCCCTCCTTCGCTAATGCCTTAGCTTCCCCCTCTCTGCCGGCAGAGAGGGGGGTAGGGGGTGAGTAAGAAAATTAACTTATAATTAAATCTGCATATTTAGGCCCGCCTGCCAAAGTACTTTGTACGGCGGGCAGGTTCCGTTCAATGCCCTTGTTTTAGCAGTAGTTTGGAAACTATGTCCATTTGGGGCACAATAAGGTATTTCTTTCTTGTTGTTTTATAAATAAAAAACCCCTCCCGAAGTTTCGGGAAGGGTTTTTTAGTATTATAATTTTCTTACATCATACCCGGCATACCGCCGCCCATTCCTTGTCCCATTCCCATTCCGGGTTTTTCTTCTTCTCTTATATCTGCAATCACACATTCTGTTGTGAGAAGCATGCCTGCGATAGAAGCAGCGTTTTCAAGGGCAACCCTTGCAACTTTTGTAGGGTCTATAACGCCTGATTTAAGAAGGTTTTCATAATTTTCAGTTCTTGCGTTGAAGCCGAAATCGCCTTTTCCTTCCTTGACTTTCTGTACAACTACAGAGCCGTCAAGGCCTGCATTTTCAACGATCTGCCTCAATGGTTCTTCAAGCGCTCTCCTTATTATTGCTATGCCTGTGTCTTCGTCATTGTTATCGCCTTTCAGGGTTTTAAGTTTGTCGAGAGCTCTTATATATCCTATGCCTCCGCCCGGTATAATACCTTCTTCAACAGCGGCTCTTGTAGCATGGAGTGCATCGTCAAAGCGGTCTTTTTTCTCTTTCATTTCAATTTCGCTGGCAGCGCCTACGTGAAGAACAGCAACTCCGCCTGACAGCTTGGCAAGTCTTTCCTGCAGTTTTTCCCTGTCATAATCGGAGGTAGTGTTTTCAATCTGTTTCTTTATCTGGCTCACCCTGCCTTTGATGTCGTCTTTTTTGCCTTTACCGTTGACAATAGTGGTGTTTTCCTTGTCAACAATGATTTTTTCGGCTTGTCCTAACATTGAGATGTCAGCGTTTTCGAGTTTAAAGCCTCTTTCTTCTGATATGACAGTGCCGCTTGTCAGTATGGCTATGTCTTCGAGCATTTCTTTTCTTCTGTCGCCGAATCCCGGAGCTTTTACAGCAGCGATCTTTAGGGCGCCTCTTATCTTGTTTACTACCAGTGTGGCTAAAGCTTCGCCTTCAACATCTTCAGCAATTATCAGAAGCGGCCTGCCTGTTTCAACAACTTTTTCAAGTATAGGAAGAAAATCCTTCATTGTGGATATTTTCTTGTCGTATATCAGCATATACGGTGATTCAAAAACTGTTTCCATCTTGTCGGTGTCAGTGACGAAATAAGGAGAGATGTATCCCCTGTCAAACTGCATGCCTTCAACAATAGTTACGGTAGTATCGGTACCTTTTGCTTCTTCAATGGTGATGACACCTTCTCTTTTAACTTTGCTCATAGCTTCAGCAATAAGTTTGCCTATGGATGAGTCGTTGTTTGCAGAGATGGTTGCCACCTGTTCAATTTTATCGCTGTTGTCGCCTATTTTCTGTGACTGTTCTTTAAGGCTGTTAATAACGACTTCCACTGCTTTGTCAATACCTCTTTTGAGGTCCATAGGGTTTGCACCTGCGGCAACGTTCTTGAGGCCGGTTGTAACAATAGCCTGAGCCAGAACTGTTGCGGTGGTAGTGCCGTCACCTGCTATGTCGCTGGTCTTTGATGCCACTTCCTTCACCATCTGTGCACCCATGTTTTCAACAGGGTCTTTGAGGTCGATTTCTTTTGCAACTGTAACGCCGTCTTTTGAAATAGACGGAGAGCCGAATCTTTTATCAATGATTACATTACGTCCTTTAGGGCCTAATGTGACTTTAACAGCATTTGTTAAAGTGTCAACTCCTTTTTTCAAAGAGTTCCTTGCTTTAATGTCAAACATTATATCTTTTGCCATTGTCTTTTTTGTTTTAAGGGTTTATAAATTCCGTTTAATTAAATGATTGCGTAAATGTCAGATTCACGCATGATAAGGTATTCATCGCCTTCAATGTTAATCTCTGTACCGCTGTATTTGCCATATAATACAGTGTCGCCCGGTTTAACTGTCATAGGCTCGTCTTTTTTACCTTTTCCTACAGCAATGATAGTGCCTTTCTGAGGTTTTTCCTTAGCTGTATCAGGGATAATAATTCCACCGGCTGTTTTTGCTTCAACAGCAGCAGCTTCAACTAATACTCTGTCTCCTAATGGTTTGATGTTTACTTTTTTCATAGTTTTATTTAAGTTTTAAGTTATACATTATATTTTTTTATTCATATTTTTGCAAATTAATTTTTTATAAGCTACATACTATATTTGCCTTTTTCGCTATTTAGTGGCAGGAATATAAAAGCCTCAAGCCTCAAGCTACAAGCTTCAAGCCTGAAGCATGGAGCTTGCAGCTTGTAGCTAATTTTGCCTATTAATAGCGGTCCGTTTTGTGATATATACTGCATTAATTTTATTTCTGTACAACATCAGTTTTAAATTTATTATTCGTTGGCGAAAATGAGTGTCATAAATTGTGCCAAATGGCATAAAACAGATTTTTGCGACATTTTTTCAGCATTATAAAAACAAGGTGTCAGAAAAAAAGACACTTTGGCATCTTTTTAAGTATATATAAAGCCGGTTGTTATTTTTTCGGTATCTGGTTTTCCTGATTTGGCGGTGCCTGATAATTTTTTGCAGACTGGGATGACATGTTTTTTTCCATCTGGTCTTTTAATTCCGAATTGCTGACATCTTTATTATGTTTCGGAATGACAAAAACTGAAAACAAACTTAGGGCCAGTAATATGATGGCAAGAGTCCATGTTGCCTTTTCAAGAAAATCAGCTGTCTTCTGCACCCCCATGATCTGGTTTGAAGATGAAAAGTTTGACGCAAGCCCTCCTCCTTTTGAGTTTTGTATCAGCACTATCAATATTATCAGGATACAGGTTATAAGTATCATTACAGAGATAAAAGTGTACATAGTTGATATTTTAATTGGTTGTTTCTTTCTTTATTTTTTCAATAAGAGATGCAAAATAACTACTTTTTTCCGGAAATAACAAACTTAATTTCTCATAAGTTTTGATGGCTTTTGAAATATTTCCCTGCCTGTAGTATATTTTAGCAAGTGTTTCGGTCACAAAGTCCTCATTATCAATGGTGCTTTTCAGTGCCATGTTGACGGGATTGAAGAACTCCTTGCTTGGCTTGGCTATGGCAGGTTGTTTCCCGATGAAATTATTTATGATGTCTTCCTGTATCTTTCTCTTTTTTGCCGATTCTTCAGCATTCTCTGTTTTTAATACGGGTTTTTCCACTGTTTCTTCAGGCCGTTTCTCCTGCTCCGGCTGCACGGGTTCATTTTGCATGACAGGTTCCTGAATTTCAGGCTGCTCCTGCTTTACCGGCTCGCTTTGCATGGCAGTTTCCTGAATATCGGGTTGTTTTCCTCCTATTTCAGATAATCTTTGCTGAATAATTTCACGAAGTTCCTGCTGCCTGTCCTTAGGCTGAGCCGTTTTTGTTTCTGGCAGGCTTATCTCTTCAGCTATTATTGTTGTTGCAGGCGGCGGGGCAGGGGCAATAACTTCAGGCGGGGCAACACTGACAGCCGTATCCGTATTTGTAACTGCAGCATCTTCAGCTTTTAATTCCGGTTCAGGTTTGACAGGCAGGTTGATCAGCAGGTATAGCTTCTTCCTGTCAGCGATGTAAGCAGCGGCAACTTTAAGCTGGCTGTTGTAATTGATATTGTTTTCTTTATAAAGGTTTTTTATATATATAAAACAATATCAATTACAACAGCCAGCTTAATGTTGCCGCTGCTTACACCACACACCCAAACACACCCAACACA
>CAZSJF010000176.1:0-6365 GCA_964606705.1 uncultured Bacteroidales bacterium | reverse complement strand
TGTGTTGGGTGTGTTTGGTTGTTGCGTAACTGCCACCCATTAAACGTCCTCCTTTAATATTAAAATTGTTAATTTGAACAAGGAACAATTAAGTAATATTAAAGGAGGACGTTTAATGGGTGGCAGTTACGCAAGTTGGTGCTGTGTTCGGTAATGTACAATCATAGAAGATAAAACCTATTTTGTCATTTGATAGGCGATAGACTAAAAAAATGTTTAACAATTAAAAACAAAAAACTATGAAAACAGAAAATAAAAAACTGGGACTAAAAAAATCAACAATTGTTAATTTGAACAAAGAACAATTAAATAATATTAGAGGAGGAGGTAAGGAGGGAACTCTTCCATTTTTACCTTCTGCAATGTGTGGAATTAGCTACGCAAGTAGGTGCTGTGCCCGATAATATAACAAAGACCCTTTCATATAATAATAATTACAAAACTAAAAATTATGAAAAAAATAATTACAATTTTAACAGTATGCTTATTCATACAGCAAGCTCTGATTGCACAGAAAGACTATGTATTCTGGTTTGTTGCACCGGAAGTAACACAAAGCCACGGAGACGAGCCTACAGTATTAAATCTTGCATCCTATGACCAGGAAGCTTATGCAGTAGTATTTCAGCCGGCTAATCATACTTTTATACCGGAAATATTTCATCTGCTCCCCAACAGCAATGTTTCTATAGATTTACATCTTGAGCTTGTACAATTTAATACAACTTTATCAAATCAGTTAATGGCAGCACTATCATTATTTCTGGCTAATGACACTCTGTTACCCGACAGTTTGATGCTTGACACTCTTTTGCCTGTTTTATCAAACATTATTTCTTTATACACCAATAATACATATCCTGCAAATTCCCTGGATCTTATTGAAAACAGGCCTGCCAATATTGTTCTTGACAAAGGAATATGCATACTCTCAAGCGGATTAATATCTGCATATTATGAGCCGGGTCCTGCAAATAATTCAGACATTTTCACATTGAAAGGGCGCAAAGCTCTTGGCACGGAATTTTTTATCGCATCACAGGATACTTTTAGTAATGGAGTTGGGTATAGTCCTGAGGCAACAAATGCTTTTGACATTGTTGCAACACAAGACAACACAACAATAACTATTACTCCAAGCCATGCAATAGTCGGGCATGATGCAGGTGTGCCTTTTAATATTACTTTAAACTTAGGCCAGACCTATTCAGCAACGGCTGTGTCAAATCTGGGAATCAATCATCTGCAGGGTTCAAAAATTTCTTCTGACAAGCCAATTGCAGTTACCGTTAAAGACGATTCTGTAGATCATACAAAATATGCATTTGACTGCTGGGGGTGGGATTTAATGGGAGACCAGCTTTTGCCTGTTGATGCTTTAGGGACAAAATACATTGTTGTTAAAGGCAATCTTTATGCAGATGAAAAAGCATATATTCTTTCAACACAGGACAATACAGAAGTGTCTTTAAATGGTTCTCTGATTACAACACTTGCAGAAGGAGAAACATATTCATTGAATATTATTAACGATATATATTATATTCAGACAAATGAACCTGTTTATGTGTTGCATGTATCAGGTAACGGCTGTGAACTCGGCTCAGCTTTACTACCGTCATTAACAGAACAGGGAACAGATAAGTTGTTCTACAACAAAACATACAGTTATGCTAATAATGACGGAATTTCATTATTACTGGTAACTAAAAACGTTTATCAGAATGGTTTTGCAATAAACGGAAATACAAGCCTGATTAATCCTGCAGATTTTATTTCTGTTCCAGGAACTAACAATGAATGGGTTGCAGGAAAATTTACCTTTACCAATCCAACACAAATGAATATTGGCATAAATGAAATTTCCAATGATTTAGGATATTTTCATATTGGAATTATAGAAGATGGTGATTTAGCATGGGGTGGCGGAACAAGATACGGATACTTCACTGACTATGAAAAAGACAAGTTATTCAACATAGGTATTAAATCAATGCTACCTGAAAAAGATAACAGTATTAGAATTTATCCTAACCCGAACAACGGACTGTTTACTTTAGAAATCAATAATACCGAAAACAACTTTACCGTTGAAGTATCTGACATCTGCGGGCAAGTTATAATGAAAGAAAATATCCGGAATTCAAGCAACAGATTTATTAAAAATATTGACCTTTCTGATTATACAAAAGGAGTATATTTTGTAAAAATTACAGGGGCAAATAATACTGTTTCAAAAAAGGTTGCTGTTTTCTAGTTTTTATTTTAAGTTACCACTTATATAAAACAAATAATACATCCAAATTAACAAAATCACTTAAATGCCTGAGATAATCCTCGGGCATTTTTTATTTATATGTATTTTTAACTCATAACAGGGAATTTCACCCTTTTTTATACCCTGATTCTCACCAAATATTCAATGAAACCTGACAGATACTAATTGTCAGTTTTTTAACAACGTATTATTATTTTTGGGTGTAATAGACAAAAAGCAAGCAGAATAAATTAAACCTATCAAAAAACTTGATTTTCATTAATAATTTTATTATATTTATCCAGTACTATCAAAAAAAAACACCAAACACACCTAACAAAAAAAAACATTTTGAAATAATTTTGTATTTATTTAAAAACAGTTTGTCTGTTAATATACGTTTTTTGTATTAACATTTCTATTGTATTATCCCAACCCGTCAGCGAATTTACATATACTGAAAACAGCAAATGCTCACCTAAAATAATCCAGTTTCAAGATTTATCCACAGGAAATCCCACCAGTTGGTTCTGGGATTTTGGCAACGGGAACTCATCAATACTGAAAAATCCCAGTACAGTATATATATATCCGGGCTCTTATAATGTAAAGCTTATAACTTCAAATGCCCAGGGAAGCGACACTTTAACAAAATTTTATTATATTTCTGCTTTCGCTCCTCCCATCGTCAAATTCTCTGCCGACATTACCACCGGCTGCGGGCCGTTTACAGTAAATTTTACAGACCAGTCCACAGGGCAGTCAAGTAATATTGTTGAATGGTACTGGAGTTTCGGTGACGGGACTAATTCCACCCAGCAAAACCCTTCATATACTTATCCCAAAGAAGGAATTTACGATGTATATTTAATGGTAAGAGACGGAAACGGATGCCAAAGCTATTATAATATTGAAAATTATATCAAACCATACACGCCTAAGGCAGATTTCACCTTTATAAATACATTATGCCCTGCCCCTGTTACGGCAAATTTCACCAACACCTCCACAGGAAAAAATCTTTCTTACCTCTGGGATTTCGGTGACGGCAGCACTTCTGCTGAAATAAGCCCAAGCCACATATACAACAACTATGGCAACTATGATGTAACGTTGATAGTAACCGATGAAGCCGGGTGTTCAGATACAATGATCAAACAGGCATATATAACTGATTACCATGCCGATTTCGAGTATAATATGACATGTAATGAGGATTCAACGCTTACATTTTATTTTAAAGACATCTCAAATCCTTCATCAACAGGGAATTACTGGTTTTTCGGGGACGGTAGTTTCACAGATGATGCCAGCCCTGTCCACATATACGACACCATACAAAATGACACCATCATATTTATCGCCCATTTAGGATACAGTTGTGCAGACACTGTTACGAAAGTATATATGCCTCCTGTTGCAGCATTTTCATCAGAAGAATTTTCATGCCATTCCCCTTTTGAAGTAACCTTTACCAACCTGTCAACAGGAACTGATTCTCTGACATATACATGGGATTTCGGCGACAAAACATCTTCTTCAGAAGTAAACCCCGTGCACTCATATTCTGTTGGCGATGATGTTGTCTTCAGAAGTTTTTATATGAACCTGGTGGCAACAAACAAATTCGGCTGCACTGATACAATTAAAGACACAATATCAATCGTAAAACCCTATGCTTTTTTTTATGTATCTGATACGGGAGGCTGTACTCCGCTAACCATTCAGTTTACAGACTCAAGCATCTCTCCTGACCCTATAACAAACTGGTTCTGGGACTTTGGCAACGGCACTACATCAACCTTGAAAAATCCTTCAGCAACATATACAGACACAGGAAGATTTACAGTAACTCTGGTAATAACAACAGAAAGCGGATGCATAGATACTCTTGTCCGTGAAAAATACATCAAAGCCGGTATCAAGCCCGACTTCGTTGATTTCACTTTCGAACCTGACAAAATATGCCATAGCACACCATTTTCCCTGGACACAACATGTTTTCATAATATTTATTATTTTTCAGACATGTCTGGTTTTAATGATTCAACAATCAAAGTAAACAACTGGTACTGGGATTTCTTGGTACATCCTGCCTATAAAATAAATCCTTTTATGTATGTTGACACCAACAGGTTAGAAAATTATTATTTTGATACCGGACAAATACCACCAGGTAATGACACAATAATGCACGTTGCCGGTTTCAATGGCTGTAATGACACAATATATAAAAGAATATATAATGCTTATCCTGTTTCAAAAATCTGCTATTTAAGAGAAGACTCAACTCCTGCACCTCCGGAAGAAATGGCTGCATGCAACACTCCTGTAACCCTCGGCTTTTTCAACTGCTCTTTCAATTATGATTATGTTGACCAATTCATTGTAACTTATCTGCAAACAGGAGATACAACAGTTTTAGACCCTGATGACACAACTTTTATTACCTTTTCCAAAGCAGGGCAATATCAGTTTTTTATTAAAACAGTAAATGATTCATCAAAATCCGGCGGATGCGGTGATTGCCAGCCTCATTATATGTTTACAGCTGACAGCGTAACCAGCGGGTTCAAAGCAATACTGTCCCCAACAGGTTGCATGAAAAACACATATGCTTTTTCTGATACTTCAGCCAGCCTTTTCGGAAATATCAAGCAATGGGAATGGAGTTTTGGTGACGGTGATTCTCTGATCAATGACACAATACAATATTTATATTATTATGAATCTTTATCAAAATTTATGCAAGGTGATGACACTATATTCCCCAGGCAAATAGAAGGCTCTGACACTGTTATTTACCCTGAATATAATGAAAGCGGCGACCATGACGGAAGAACATGGGGAACATATAAAAATCCGGTACATATGTATAAAGATACCGGCACTTACAATGTATCATTAACTATTTATGTTGATGTTAAATACTGGTGTTGCGGAGTTGGTTCCTGTACGATTTTTAATATTCTTACATGTTCCTATACTATTTATCACACTGTAAGAGTAGATAAAGCTCTATATATTGATTTTGAATCGGATACAAGTTTATGTGCAGGAACCCCTTTAAATATTACAAACAAATGCATTTCTACGGACTCAATAATTTCATATAAGTGGGACTTCGGCGATGGATCTGCTGTTGACACATCACGTAACCCTGTACATATTTATGATAAAAAGGGAGTATTTGATGTAAAACTCGCCGTTGAAGACAACTATGGCTGTGAAGATTCCACAACAAAAAAGAAATATATAAAAACTTTAAAGCCCGAAGTGAAATTTTATGCATCTCCCGGCAAATTATGCCTGAATCAGTCTGCGATTTTTTTCAACAACACTTCCGGGTTACTAAACAAGTATAAATGGTATTTAGGCAACGGAGATACTGACACAAATGTTTCTTTCTCATATCATTATGATTCCACAGGCATATATGATGTTTCTCTCGCTGCTGTTGACACTAATGGATGTAAGGATTCCGTTACCTATGAAAATTACATTAGTGTTAATGATACACCGCATGCGGTATTTATCTCATCTCCTGTATGGGCTAATTGCCCTCCTTTACTGGTAACATTTACAGACCTTTCAACTCCAGGCAACACGACAGATTCATGGTACTGGGATTTCGGTGACGGATATGAATCAGAGAAACAAAATCCCGACCATCTGTACACAATTGCTGACAGCTTTGATGTAAAGCTGATGGTTACCGATACAAACGGCTGTACAGATACAGCCTTCTACCCTGATTATATTATCGTAAAAGGGCCTTACGGGACATTCTCATTTCAGCCCGATTCAGCATGCGGTTCAGCACTTGTCAACTTTAATGCTGTCACTAGAAGCACCGACTATTATTTCTGGGATTTCAGCGACGGAAATATTGAATTCCGTAGCAAAGCCGACAGCGGAAACATAACTTCGCATTTTTATCATGCAGGTTCAATTTACATACCTGTTCTCATATTGCAGGATATGGACGGATGTTCTTATGTTATACCGCCAACCGACAAAATATATCTTGACAGTGTTCATGCAGGCTTCTCAATAGAAGATTCTATATTCTGCGACTATCCCAACAAACCCAAACACACCCAACACA
>CAZSJF010000175.1:0-6371 GCA_964606705.1 uncultured Bacteroidales bacterium | reverse complement strand
GATTAAAGTTTGTTTCCGAACCACCGGTACTCAGGTTCTTCGTTGGAAAATTAGACGAAGTTGGAAGCTGGAGCAGAAAACTGTGTGATGCATTCAAGAAAGACTTTGGTGATAAAATATAAAAAATAAACTTTACATAGTTTTAGACTTAAAAAGGAGATATAAATTTATATCTCCTTTTTTTATTTAATCTGAATCTGTACAGACTTCATTATCCGTATAATACCTAATTTCAATTATAAATAATATTTTTCTGAATTTTAAATAAACATTTCAACAAATTATTTTTACATTTGTATAGATACTAAAAACCATAAAAAAATAATAAAATGGCAAAAGCAAAAGGAGATATCGTAATAGACATTGAAAAATGCAAAGGGTGTGAATTATGCATTGATACATGTGCCCAGAAAGTAATTGAAATGTCTAAAAATGTTAACGGAAAAGGTTATCATTATGCTGCAACCGTTAATGACAACTGTACAGGATGCGCAAACTGTGCGATAGTATGCCCAGACGGTGTTATAACCGTTTATATGTTAAAAGCCGTTGTTTAAAAATTTATTAAACCAGATAATAATGAAAGAATTACGATTAATGAAAGGGAATGAAGCTATAGCAGAAGCTGCTATACGCGCAGGAGCTGACGGATACTTCGGATACCCTATCACTCCGCAATCCGAAGTTCTTGAATACCTTATGGCTGAAAAACCCTATGAGAAAACAGGAATGGTAGTACTGCAGGCAGAAAGCGAAGTTGCTGCCATCAACATGCTTTATGGCGGCGCAGCTTGCGGAAAAAAAGTCATAACAACATCCTCCAGCCCTGGCATAAGCCTTATGCAGGAAGGACTGTCTTATATGGCAGGTGCCCAGTTGCCATGCCTGCTCGTCAATGTCGTCAGAGGCGGACCCGGTTTAGGCACTATACAGCCTTCGCAGGCAGACTATTTTCAATCCACAAAAGGAGGAGGACATGGGGACTATAAACTGATAACCCTTGCCCCTGCTTCAGTACAGGAAATGGCAGACTTCGTAAAATTAGGTTTTGACCTGGCCTTCAAATACAGGAATCCTGTGATGATTCTTACCGACGGAGCTATAGGACAGATGATGGAAAAAGTAGAGCTCGATGAATACAGGCCAAGATTTACAGATGAAGAAATAAAGAAAAATACTCCATGGGCTACAACAGGAAAAACTCCTGACAGACAAAGAAACATTGTTACATCACTGGAACTTGACTCTGCAAAACAGGAAATAGTGAACATAAAAATCCAGGAGAAATACAGAAAATGTGAAGCAGAAGAAGTACGGTTTGAAAAAATACAATGTGACGATGCGGAATATATTTTCGTTGCTTTCGGCACAAGCGCCAGAATATGCCAGAAATCTGTGGAAATAGGCAGGAAACAAGGTCTCAAAATAGGTTTATTCAGGCCTATTTCTCTTTATCCTTTCCCTGTAAAAGCCATCAATGAAATGACAAAGCAGGTAAAAGGAATGCTGTCTGTTGAGATGAATGCAGGACAGATGGTTGAAGACATAAGGCTTGCCGTTGAAGGGAAAGTCAAAGTCCAACATTTCGGGCGTTTAGGAGGTATCATACCTACACCATCAGAAGTTGTAGATGCTTTAAAACAAAAAATTATCGGAGGTTAACACTATGGAAGAAAATACTGTCACAAAAGAAAAAATCCGTAAAGAAGAAAATATAGTTTACAGGAAGACCAGATGCCTTACAGAAAAAGCTTTATCATATTGTCCGGGATGCGGGCACGGTACTGTACACAGGATCATCATGGAAACCATTGAAGAAATGGGCATACAATCCGAAACCATAGGAATAGCACCTGTAGGATGTTCAGTGCTTGCATACGAATTCATGGATATAGACATGCAACAGGCAGCACATGGAAGGGCTCCTGCTTTGGCAACAGCAATAAAAAGGCTGATGCCAGAAAAATTTGTATTTACCTATCAGGGAGACGGCGATCTGGCTGCCATCGGTACAGCTGAAACAATACATGCATGCAACAGAGGTGAAAACATAACCATTATTTTCATCAACAACGGCATATATGGCATGACAGGCGGACAAATGGCTCCCACCACTCTTAAGGGAATGAGAACATCCACTTGTCCTTATGGCAGAGATATAGATATGATGGGCAATCCATTAAAAATGACTGAACTGGTAGCTCAACTGCCGGGAACTTATTATGTAACAAGGCAATCTGTACATACACCAGCCAATGTAAGAAAAACAAAAAAAGCCATCAGAAAAGCTTTTGAATACCAGAAACTAAAAAAAGGAGTTAGTTTTGTCGAAGTTGTTTCCAACTGTAACTCGGGATGGAAGATGACTCCTGTTAAAGCCAACAAATGGATGGAAGAAAATATGTTTCCCTTCTATCCCCTAGGAGATATAAAAGTTCCTGAAGAAAAATAAATTAATTTGATAACGATTTAAATAAATAAAGATATGACTGAAGAAATTATCATTGCCGGTTTCGGTGGACAGGGAGTCCTCTCAATGGGAAAAATACTCGCATATTCAGGCGTAATGGGAAATAAAGAAGTAACATGGATGCCTTCTTACGGCCCGGAAATGAGGGGCGGCACGGCAAATGTTACTGTAATCATCAGTGATGAAAGGATAAGTTCTCCTATATTAAATTTATTTGACACTGCTATAATACTTAACCAGCAGTCTATGGATAAGTTTGAAAACAGCGTAAAACCGGGTGGACTTTTAATTTATGACCCGAATGGCATAACAAGGCACCCCTCAAGAAAAGACATAAATATCTATAAAGTTGAAGCCAATCAGGAAGCTTCAAAACTAAACATGACAAAAGTATTTAACATGATCGTGCTTGGAGGATATCTCAAAATCAAACCTATTATCCAGTCTGAATTCATTCACAAAGGCCTTGAAAAGTCACTACCTGAAAGACACCATCACCTGATACCTGACAACGAAAAAGCTATTGCAATAGGAAAAGAAATTATTAAGGAAATACAGAAGATATAAATTATCTGCTCTTTTCTATCTGTTCAAAATCGCTATTGAACTTAATATTAACAGAACATTTGCTTGTATCAGCATATGCTTCGTTGACAATGTCGTTAAGTGTTTTAACCTGCTTTGTAAGGACAACCTTGCATTTTGAAAATTTATTTATCGGCCAGCCTTGCCACAAAACATAGTTGCCATACTGGTCTTTCATATTATACGCAGCAAAAGTAGTATTATCCCATTCCCATGTCATTTCGCTTGCGTCACTATTAAAAGAAACTGCAACATCCATGAATTTATGATAAACGACTTCTTTCAGCCATTCTGCCTGAATATTGAAAATATTCAGAATCTCAACCAGGGTGCTTGTTCCACCGATACCTTCAAGTTTTAATTCTATAGTAAATCGTTCCGGGGTGCCGTCAGCAACAAAAAATTCACCGCCGTTGAAGGTCAGGTTGGCATAATTCCACACCTGGTCAATTTTGGAAGATATCTGAGTCCATTTGCTGTCACCATAAACAATATATGTTGTCATAGGCCCACTGGTGGATAGAATAGTATTATCGCTGCTCAAATAAAAAGCAGTTATGGGAATAAACTCGTTCTGAATTTTATTCATAATATCCGCACCGGAAGAATCATATGCTTCGGTTACTTTCCACACCCCTTCCATCTTGGTCTTGGTTGGTGTAGGAGCTATAGGATTTATCAATTCATCCAGTTCGCATCCTGCAATGAATACCATAAAAACCATTATCAGAATAATACTCTGTAATAAAGAATTATTTCTTTTCATAATAATAAATTTTAAATTTAAAACAAATATAACAAAAATATATTTTAATGCAATAAAGTCACATATCCGCTTTTCTTCTGTTTATCTGTATTATCAATACCTTTGTAATATATAATCCATGTATAAACCCCCTGAGGGCAAAGTTCATTATTGTATTCGCCCCGCCACCCTTCATTTATGTCAGTTGTATGAAATATTGCCTGTCCCCACCTGTCATATATGTACATCTCAAATTCCGTGATGTTTACATATAAGGGGATAAATCTGTCATTCTTGTTATCTCCGTTTGGCGTAAAGCTATTGGGTAAATATATTGTTGAGGTCGGGCAGGATGTTATTACTATTGTATCCCCTTCCGAACCACAGTCATTTGTTACTATTACCCAATAATCATCCTGACCCGTGACTGTATAAGTTTGTGCAGCACTGTTATCCTGCCATAAATAACCGGTATATCCAGCTCCTGCATCCAATATCTTTGTTTTTCCTGACTCCAAGCACGTATCCGGGCCTAAATATACTGCCGGCAGATATTTAACGGTCACTACTATTTCATCTGTATTAGTGCAATTATTATTGTCTATACCAGTCACTGTATAAGTCGTAGTTATTGCGGGGGATACAACTATTGAATCTATTGTCGCTCCTGTATTCCATAAATATCCTGTCCCTCCTTCTGCCTTCAAAGCCGTATCTCCTCCTTCACATACCGATGTACTTCCGTTTATCAGTATCGACGGTAATGAATTTACATTAACCACAACTTCATCAGAATCTGTACATCCGTTGTCAGTAATAGTAACTGTGTATGTTGCAGCAGCAACAGGTGAAACATTTATCATTGTTCCGGTAGAAGCAGTATTCCATTGATATGTTGTACCACCTATAGCTGTTAATGTTGCCGTTTCGCCACTGCATATTGACTGGTCTGCCCCTGCATCTGCCGTGGGTAAAGGATTTATTGTTATTGTTACATCATCGGTATCAGTACAGCCAGCAGTATCTGTAACAGTTACTGTATAAGTAGCATCAATCACCGGAGTAACTGTTATTGACTGGGTAGTTTCTGTCGTATTCCATAAATACGATTCACCTCCTGAAGCTGTTAATGTGGCTGAATTCCCAATACATATACCTGCATCATTACCTGCATTGGCAGTCGGTATACTGATCGCCAATATTGCATTATCACTTGTTAAAGTATCACATGAATTATATACCACACATGAATAATTGCCCGTATCAGCAGGCGATACAGGGTTAACGGTGTAAAAACTGTCTGTAGCTCCCGGAATAGTATCTCCATTGAACAACCACTGATAATAAATAGTATCTGAACTTTCAGCCTGAACAAAGAATGCAACACTGCCGCCAGGACAAACAAAATTATTCTGAGGCTGTATATAAACTTCAAGCGAACAGCATGGACAGAATTTAGCAATACCCATTTCTGTAGCACCATTAGGTCCCTGAAAATATGCGCCACCACCAGGATCTTTTAACGGCAAATCGAGAGTAAACATTGATATCATTGACATAACAAATATACATCCATTGACATCAGAAGTAACAGCCGTGCCTACGTCAAATCCTGAGCCGCCATAATGTGTAGCCCATGAAAGAGAACCGTCATTTCTAAAACATGAGATCAGGGCATCACTAGCTCCTTTAAGAGTATCGCAATAATAAGAGCATGCATGAGGATCATTCAGAGGGATATCTGTAGAATAAGAATAAAACGCCAGGTATAAATTACCAAACTGGTCGGTAGTGCATTTTCTCACTGCATTCTCCTGAGTCTGGCTGAGATAATCACTATTAGTACCACCGTAATACGTAGCCCATTTTCTCACTCCTGAATTATCGAACTTAACAATAAAAATATCGTCAGGCCCCCCTACATTTACATAAGTCCCCTGAAAATAAGCACTGCCTCCCGGATTTTGAGTTGGCGCATCTGTTGATATTGTCTGAAATACAAGAAAAATATTATTATTCTGATCTGTTGTAATACAAGAAGGCCAATCCTGGCTGCTGCCTCCGTAATATGTTGACCATAACATAACCCCGTTATTATCAAATTTTGACAGGAATATATCATTAATTCCTGCATTTGCAGGTTGAAAATAAGCCCCCCCTCCCGGATTCAATACAGGAAAGTTTGTTGAACCAACACGGCCGCTGACAAAAATATTGTCAGAATTATCTTTTGCCAGGCCATAACCAAAATCTCCGAAATTGCCCCCCAGGTATGTAGCCCACAACCTGTTTCCGCTATTATCGAATTTAAGCAAAAAAGCATCATAATCACCTGCCCCTCCCGCCATGGCGGCTTGAAAATACGTACTTCCACCCGGATCCAGTGTAGGGAGATCCGTTGATTGTGTAATTCCTAAAATAAAAACATTATCTGAATTATCTATCACTATATCTGTTGTAACATCATAAGTAGTGCCGCCATAAAAAGTAGCCCACTGCCTGACACCATTAGGATCAAATTTAAGTATCACCGCATCATCAGAAGTAACTCCGCTCAAAGATCCCTGATAA
>CAZSJF010000174.1:0-6386 GCA_964606705.1 uncultured Bacteroidales bacterium | reverse complement strand
GGGACTAACGGCTTCGGATATGACCCTGTATTTAAACCCGATGGCTATGACATTACTTTTGCGGAAATGACTATGGAAGAGAAAAATAATGTCATAGCCATCGGGTTTAAATACAGGGTCATATCCGAAGCCGTTAGTCCCTTTTTTCTCATCAATTATGATTCCATTTACAATGCCTTCGAAAAGCATTTTTCTGCCGCCAATAATAAGGGCGATAACCGTGAGGAAACGGGCTTTCCTGTTTTTTATACCTTTCAGTTCTTCCAGAACTTTTACAATATTTTTTTCAAAATCTTTTTCTTCACCTGCATATCTTGCAGAATATACACCGGGCCTTCCCTGCAAAGCTTCTATTTCCAGTCCGGTATCATCAGCAAAACAATCGGCATTATATTTTTCATAAACATATTCCGCTTTTTCTGATGCATTTCCCTGAAGCGATGATGAATTTTCAGGGAGATCCTCACTGCAATTAATATCTTCAAGGTTAAGAATATTATAATTATTCAGGCCAAGTTCCTTTATTTCCCTAAGCTTGTTTTTATTGTTAGTGGCGAATACAAGATCTGTCATTTTAAATAATATTAACAAGTTGCTATCCGGATTAAATTATTTTTTTACCACAGAGAACACAAAGATTTTACACAAAGTTTACAAAGTGCCATTAATGACCCTCTTAATTCCACTTTTTAAAAAAACAACATTAAAGTTTATCAATAGCCCGAGTTTATAATTGCCAAGTTTCAGATAAGTCAATGTCTGAGCTAAATGAATATCATTTAATGCATCAACACTTTTTATTTCTATCACTAATTTCTTCTCAACCAACAAATCAATCCTGTAGCCACAATCTAATTTTACTTCTTCATAAATTAACGGCATTGGTTTCTCTTTTTCAATCAGCAATCCTGACGTTCTGATTTTGTAATACATACATTCTTTATAAGCACTTTCCAGCAAACCTGGCCCTAATGCTTTATGAATTTCAATTGCAATTCCAATCACGCTACTTGCTATTTCATTTTCTGTCATAACTTTTCTCTGCGTTCTTTGTGTGAATTTCCTTTGTGTACTTTGTGGTTATTTTTTAACAATGATTAACATCAGCCTGAACGGTAACATTAATATTTAACAAATCTTTTAACCTGCTGCTTATCCTGGAAATAAATAATGTAATTATAGGAGCCCATGCTTAATCCGTTAAGATTAACTTCTATCCTGTTCAGGCCTTTCTTTCCTGTTCCGGAATATAATGTTGATATTTTACTTCCTTTTGCATCATACAGGAATACATCTACATTATCTTCGGCAGGAAGGATAAAATCAATGAACAATTCACTGTGGGAAGGATTTGGATACGGGTCGAGTGCAAGGAAATTATTATTAAACGTAATACATTCCTCGTCATTGGAAGGGTTATTGTCAACTTCAATGCCAGGTATTGAAGCTTTAACACACAGATAATCTGAAGACAGGCCGGAACCATTTTCAAATAATGCAGTAAAGTCATAATGAAGGGTATCTCCTATATCCAGTGTTCCTGTCCAGTATTCTGCTACATATGGACCATCATTTTTTTTCGCAGAAATATATAATTCTTCTATTCTGCGGGTACCCAGGTTTACAATATCAGCATCAGGGGACAAATATTCACCCTGCAAATTTCTATTAACTTTAACTACGGCAACATCAACTATTGTATGCAATACATTTATCTGCTCCAGGGCTGTATCAATACATCCATCTGAATTAACAGCAATGAGGACGATATTATATATACCGCTGTCTGCATAAATATACAATGGATTAATTGCAGCACTTGAATCTCCGTTGCCGAAATACCATTTGTACGAAACCGCATTATCCGTTAAATTAGTAAAATCAACAGTAAGAGGGGGAGTGCCATATTCAGGATCAAATGAAAAGGCAGCTTCAGGGACATCGTGGACATCAACATTCTGCTCAATATTATTAACACACCCGGCAGATGATTCAACAGTCAAAACTATTTTATATGTTCCGGGATCGGAAAATGCAAAACCCGGGCTTGAATCAGTTGAAGCTGATAATCCGCCGAAATCCCATGTCCATTCAACAATACTGTCATTCACCACCAGGCTTGTATCGAAAAAAGTATAACTTGTATTTGCGCATAAATCATCTAAAACATCACCTGAAATTATGAATCCCGGATCTATACTTTCAACATAAATATCTTTGCCCGCAGTCACAGAACATTCGTTTAATGATGTTACAGTGAGCGATACATGATAGATGCCTGTATTGGAATAATTATGCCCCGGATTATTCTTCGAAGTATCACTGCCGTCTCCAAAATCCCAATTCCACTCCATAACAGGGTTCCATGATTGTGTTATTACGCTATCTATAAAATATGTGACTTCTCCAAGACACGGGGTTGTGCATGAAAAATACGGGACAGGAGCATTCCTTACATTCATTGTTTTACTTACAGTATCTTTACATCCGAATTCTGTTGTTGCAACCAGATTAACAGTATATAAACCGGCTGTATCATAAGTATGTATCGGATTTGCATCTGCCGAAATACTGTCATCACCGAAATCCCACTGCCATGTATCAATATCGCCTGACTGGTCTGTTGACTTGTCTGTAAACTGTATTTCAACATTTTCACAGCCGTTGGTCGGCGAGAAATCCGCCACAGGTAATGAATAAACTATCACATCCTTATTTTTGGAATTTGTACACCCGTCAGTTGTACCTACAGTTAAAGAAACATCAAACGTATCCGCCGTTGCATATGTGTGTGAAGGATCTTCTATTGTGTCACTGTGTGTATCATCAAAATCCCATGTCCATGAATTTATTGTAGCACCGCCTGAGTTGTCAAAAAACAGGGTAGGATTTCCGAAACATACAGGCGCGGCAGTAAAATCTACTATAGGCTGCTGTCCTTTGATAGTGACGATGACAGTATCTCTGGCTGTACAGCCTCTGACATTTGTTACTGTTACACTGATAGTTTCCGGAATCGATATAAGATAACTGCTGTTTGAGGAGCCGTCAGACCATTGGTAATCCGAGGCTTCAGCTCCTCCGGCAGTAAGCACGAGGGATTCCCCCGAGCACATGCCTCTGTCAGGGCCGAGAGACGCTGTAACTTCAAAAGAGTCTATAACTGTTTCAAATGTATCTGTTACACTGCAGTCCAGAGTATCCAGAACTTTAAGCCAGTAAGTGCCGGCAGAGGAGGTCTGGAAGAACGAGTCTGTTGACAGGCTGTCATCTAAAGCATCTGACCACAGGAAGTCATAATTATTGTCAAGCCCGGGATTGATAGTCAGGCCTATTCCCATACACATTGTATCATTATCAAGGTCCAGGCTCGGTTTATTAACATATATTGCATCGGAAGAAGTATCATCGAAAATATCAGTTACTGTAACGGAATATGTTCCGCCGTTAATCACATCAATAGAACTTGTCGTTTCTCCTGTTGACCAGATATAATCCGTAAACCTGTCTCCTGCATCAAGTGTAGTATCACAGAAACCATAAGGAACTGTTATGTCAGGGCCGAGGTTGACAGGCGGGGCATATTTATAGCGCAAATACTGTTCAACAAGGTTACAAAGAGAATCGTTCAGGTTGTCATCATAAATTATCATTTCTGCAATATCACCTGACAAATATCGTCCTGAAAATAAAGTTGCTCCAATTTCATTAAATAAATTACTTGCATCACCTCCGGAACTGACAACACTAGCTCCGTTTAAGTAACAAGTACCACTTGCACCATTAAAATTAATATTTAAAATAGAATATGTTAAAATGTGCCCGGTATTACATGTTTGAAAAGCAGTATTACCAAAATAAGTATTACCATCCGCCCAATTTATTAATTGATCAACAGCACTGTTTCTGCCTAATAACGCACCGGAATTTGTAGAAATATCTTTTTTAAAAATTGCAAAAAAACTAAAACTTGATAAAGTTATATCGGGAATAACAAAAAATTTATTATCCCCATAAAACCTCATAACAGGTTTGTTGTTTAATAATTTTATACTATCAACCCATAATGGCTTGTTCAGTTGTGTTACCTGTGTTGCATGATTATTATCACCACTGCAATCATTCCATGCAGAAACAAAATCATTTACGTCTTTGCTATATGCAGAATCAGCTTTCAGCCATAATTTCATATCAGTATTATCAAGAGAAATAATTGTAAATGAAAAAACATCAGAAAAAATGGAATCTTCTTTGCAGATGCCATATGCTATAACCCTCCAGTAATATTTTTGCGAAGGGCTTATATATCCTGAATAATAAGTATTTGTTAAAGATGTTATCCTTGTTGTTATGCCCGTGAAATTTTGATTATCCGAATATTCCAGTGTATATTCCGTTGCATTGGAAGATGCATTCCATGCAAAATTAATCGTGTTTTCTGAAGAAAAAGAATTATTTCCCGGCTGATAAAGTGTAAAATAAGAAGGAACTGGAGCTGAATTCACAACATTAACAGTGCCTGTGGTATCACTCTGGCATCCGTTGTCAGTCTGAATAGTTAAAGTAACATTATATGTATTTATTGTACCATAAGTATGTACCGGATTTTGCAAAGACGAGTGCGGAGATAAGTCACCGAAGTCCCAGTCCCATGAATTAATGGAATCACCGCCATAGATGATGCTTTGGTCATTAAATTGGTAAGGGCTGCTGATACAGGCAGTGCCTGAATTAAAATATGCAGCGGGAGATGCCGGAATAACAACAGCCTTGACAAGATAATTACTGCATATACCATCATAAACTGTCAGTTTAACATTATAGGAATCACCTGCAGTAAATATGTGTGAAGGATTTTCCTGGTTTGAAGTATCACCGTCATCAAAATCCCACAGCCAGGCATCGCCTGAAGGGGATGAATCATTGGTGAATTGCACTGTATCGCCTGAACAGGCTGGAGTGTGATGAAAATCAACAGTGGGCGCAGTACCTGCAATGGTAACATCAATATCATCTGTTGCTATACAGTTGTTGGAATTAGTAACTGTCACTCCGTAAGTTGCTGTTGCCGGAATATTAATAGTTGCAGTAGTTGCAGTAGTTGACCAGCTGTATATCAGGCCGGGAGGAAGCGGATCAGGAGAAACAAGCCCTATTGCATTGCCTGCACACAAATTTGTATCAGGCCACAAACTTGCAGTTGAAGGAAAATCATCTTCCGTAACAGTTATTGTATCTGTGATTTTTACGCACGAACTGTCATCCGTGATTGTTACCCAGTAATCACCAGGCGTGCTGACATTTATTGTTGATGTTGTCTGGCCGCCTGACCAGCTGTAATCATAACTACCCACTAGTCCTGTGGATAAAGTTACAGAACTCCCTGAACAAAACAAGGTGTCATTTAGATTAATTGCAGGATAAGAAACATTAACTGCATCTGAGGAAGTATCACCAAAAATATCAGTTACAAAAACCCAATATGTACCTCCCGTATCAACTGTAATACTTGAAGATGTTTCTCCTGTATTCCATAAATAAGTATCAAAACTACCACCTGCATCCAGCGTGGTATCACAAAAGCCATAAGGAATGACTATATCAGCACCTAAGCTGACATGCGGTGCATATTTATTCCGCAGGTAATCCTCAACAGCTTCTCTGTCTGTTGTGTTTAATACCTGATCATAAATAATCATTTCAGCAATATCACCTGACAAATACCGTCCTGAGAATAAGGTTGCTCCTATTTCATTAAATGAACTGCTTGGATCGCCTGCAGAATTCCCAACACTAGTTCCGTTTAAGTAACAAGTACCACTGGTACCATTAAAAACAATATTTAAAATTGAATAATCTAAAATATTCCCTGTACTATATGCCTGAAAAACACTATTACCAAAATATGTAACACCATTTACCCAATTTATCAGCTGATCAATAGCACTGTTTCTACCCAGTAATGCACCGGAGTTTGCATCAGTATCTTTTTTAAATATTGTAAAAAAACTAAAGCTTGTTAAAGTCAAATTGGAAATACTAAAAAAGTCATCATTACCATTAAATCTCATAACAGGTTCGCCGTTTATTACATCATCAACCCATAATGGCTGGTTTAACGGCGTCGCCTGTATCGCATGATTATTATTACCACTGCAATCAAATGAAGTATCAATCGTCGATCCATTAAGATGCACAGAATCACCCTTCACCCATAAAACTAACCCGGAAATATCAGTAGGAATAAATGATTGGCTTTGTAATACAGAAGTATTCAAAAAAAACAAAAGAACTATGCCACTTTTTAATAAAAATTTCATATATTCGTTTCTACAAAGATACAATATATATATAAATAACCAAAAAAACCAAACACACCCAACACA
>CAZSJF010000173.1:0-6459 GCA_964606705.1 uncultured Bacteroidales bacterium | reverse complement strand
GTAATAATGAATTCCGAAGTTTTATTTCCTTTTCTCATTGTTCTATATTGGATATTGTTTATAGCATCAAGGTAAAAACATGATGCGGGATTAATACTGAAATTTAATAAGGAAATATATCTAAAATAAATACTATAAATACCACAATTTGCCTGATGATTAAACTTAAAAAATTATATAATAAGTTTAAAAGAGAAGGATTAACAAGCGAGCAGGAAGAAATAATCCAGATAGAGATTAGTTTGTCTGAAAAAACCGGCAGCACGCACAGAGTCCCCGGCTGTGAGCCGTCATATCCCGGAATATACAGCAGGAGCGATATGGAATTTCTTCAGAATATGCCTGTCCCGGAGCAGAACATCATGGGTCTGCTGAAAACGCTGGATGAACTCATGGAGCAGGATAAATGCAGGGAAAAAGACGGGTTCCCAAGGCGTATAAGAATAGGGAAGCTGATCATGCCTTCAAAAGACAAAAAAAGCAAAGTTGTTGTTGTTCCCAGCACCACGGAACCGAAATTCTATCACGATGATTCCATTACTGAAGATGGTGAAGATGAAACAGGCGGAGCAGGAAAAGGTGAAGAAGGGGACGTTATAGGTGAACAGCAGGCTCAGCCTGAACAGGGGGAAGGCGAAGGACAGGGTGCAGGGCAGGGGGAAGGTACAGACCATGATATAAGTTCTGAAGCCTTTGATTTGGGTAAAGTGCTGTCGGAGAAATTCGACCTGCCTAACCTTAAAAATAAAGGGACAAAGCGCTCTTTCTCAAAATACGTATATGACCTTACCGATAGAAACAGGGGATTCGGGCAGGTGCTGGACAAAAAAGCAACCCTGAAAAAAATAGTTGAAACAAATATCCAGCTTGGAAATATTCAACAGAATAAGGACTTCTCTCCTGAAAATCTTCTGATAAGCCCCAAAGACCATGTGTATAGGATCCTTTCGAAAGAAAAAGATTTTGAATCACAGGCGCTGGTGTTTTTTTTACGCGACTACTCAGGCTCTATGCAGGGCAAACCCACAGAAGTGATCACAACACAGCATCTCCTGATATACAGCTGGCTGATGTATCAATATGCAAATAATGTTGTTACCAGGTTTATTGTGCATGATACGGAAGCAAAGGAAGTTCCTGACTTTTATACTTATTACAGGTCCAATGTTGCAGGAGGGACAAGAGTAGCTCCCGGGTTCCAGTTAATAAACAAAATTGTTGAACAGGAAAATCTTGCAAGGGATTATAATATTTATATTTTCTACGGCACTGATGGTGATGACTGGGATAGTGACGGCAGGGAATTAATAGAGGCGATAGAGAAAATGCTCCTGTATGCCAACAGGGTGGGGATAACAGTTGCCAAAAATTCATGGAGCGATGACAGTGAAAGTATTGTTGAAAGGAATATCATCGGCTCGGACTTGCTGACTGCAAAAAAGGAACTTATCAGGATGGATGTCCTGAAAGCTGATGACGCCTCGGAAGACAGAATCATTGAAAGTATAAGAAATTTAATAGGATGATTACAATGAACAATGAACAATTAGCAATGAACAATGAACAATTAAATAAAAAATAATAAAAAAATATCAAACATTAAATATTGAACATTAACTAACTAAATACAAACATTATGGAACTAGGAGAATTAAAAGTTTACAATCTTTCAATGGAAATCAGCCAGGATATATGGCAGATTATCAATCATTGGGAACAGTACAACAAGGAAGCTATCGGAAAGCAGCTTATAAGGGCTGCAGATGCTGTGTCTGCTAATTTAAGCAGGGGGTTCGGAAGGTATCACTACAAAGATGCCAAGAATTTCGGTTATTATGCCAGAGGCTCTCTGTTTGAAACAAAATGCTGGCTTAACAAATCTATTGACAGAAATCTTATCGGACAGGAAGATTATGATCTGGTTATGGAAAAGCTCGGCAGAATGGAGAAAATGCTGAATAACTACATCAAATCAATAGGAAGAGGGTTCTCGTCAAAAGGCGGTGAAGAGTACGGATCAAAAAGTAATGAGGATTTAGGCAACAAAGTAGATGAAGAATTCACTATAAGCGACGACTCAAACATATAAAATGGAATTAATAGACCAGCGTACAAAAAAAATCATGGAGGAATGTAAGGTCAGGGCGAAAGCCGCCGGCCTTGCATTCTGTGATGAGACGCTTGAATATATTGTCACAAATAAGGACCTGGTGGAACTTTCGCCTAAGGTGATGATACCTACTTTGTATGATTACTGGGTGAATGATGTTGAAGTCCTTAAAGGGCACGGGAAATATAAACTGTATCCCAATAATCCCTATGAAACGGTTATTAATTCACGCCCTGCAATTTCATTTTATAATGACAATAATCCGGACTGGCTTAATATCATGATTTTTTACCATGTACTGGCTCATGTAGATTTTTTTCAGAACAATACACTTTTTGAGAAAACATGGAATGATGATTTTGTGGGGCAGGCTCTTGCTGATAAGAGGCTTATTGCAGGCCTCCGCAGTGAATACGGAAGATGGCTTGATTATGTCATTGAATTCAGCAGGGGTGTTGATAATATCGTCGGATATTTCGATGAGTTGTCGTTTTATGACTTCCCTGAAAACCTTGAACCTTCGGAAAAAGTGGAATTTTATTTCGACACTTTCCTGCAGCAGATTATAAAAGTACCCCATGTTGAATTATACAAGGAGGTGGAAAAATATAACAGGCTGATTAAAGAAAACAAGGTTGCCGGCGAATCTTTGTTCTTTTCAGAAGTAAAACTCAAGTATCCCGAATTCCAGGTTAAATTTGAGAAAAGCCTGAAAGAAACAAGAAGAGAAAAAACAAGGATTGATGTCATGGAATATATTCACAACAACTCGCCTTTCCTGAAAAAGGATGAGAACAAGTGGATGAAATCCGTTATGAGCATCGTCCGCAATACATCTCTTTATTTTCAGCCTCAGATAAGGACCAAAATAATCAACGAGGGATGGGCCAGCTTCTGGCATGATGAATTATTCTGCGGGGATAAACGCATTAAAGGTCATGAAATAGCTTATGCAAGAATAAATTCGGGCGTTACTTCGATAAGCAGGATAGGATTAAATCCATATGCAATAGGGATGAGGCTCATAGCTTATGTTGAAGAACTTGCAAATAAAGGAAAATTGACATTTGAATTCCAGAAGATCAGTAATATTGAACAGAGGAAAAATTTTGACAAGAAGAATACCGGAGGCAGAGATACAATATTTGATTTAAGAAAAAAATTCTCGGATTTCACGCTTATAAATACTTTTGTTGACCAGGATTTCGTTGACAAACACGACCTGTTTGTTGTAGGTAAACGCTTTAATGAGTCGAGAGGTGTCATTGAATACTATATTAAAAGCAGGAAAGCTGAAGATTATAAAAAAATGCTTATCGACTCTCTTTATCATCCGCCGAAAGTATTAGTTGATGAAGAAAAAACAAACGAAGATAATATCTATCTAGTACATTCGTTTGAAAACAAGCAGTTGGTGAAAGAATTCATATACGAGACAATGATGGGTATTGAATACCTGTGGGGCGGACAGGTACAGTTGCAGACTACTGAAATAATAAGAAAAGAAGAAGATTTTGAAGAAGAAGGCTTTGAATACAGGCCTGTGCTTTATACAATGAAGGGCAGGCAACTGAATAAGACTAACTTGTAAAAATGTCAAAGAAGAAAAAGGAAAAAGAAAAGCATTTCGAGGATTATGATGATGTTGAACAGCGTGCCAAGCGTCTGGAAGCATTGATCAATCTGAGTAATGATATAAGGGATATAGACAGGAGGCAGTCTATATCGTTCAACGATTTTCTTTATCTGGCAACAGAGCAGCCTCATATTGCCTTCAGGAATATATTTCAGCTGTTTCATGACATGGTAAAACATTATATTCCTGACGGAAGGGATGAATATGAAATAACGGAAGATACTATCGGTTTTTATAATTATGATTTCCACAAGTTGTTCGTTGAAGGCTGCGACGATCCTTTCTTTGCCGACAGGCTTTTCGCCAACAGGTTTATCAATATTATAGACGGATTAAAAAAAGGCATTCAGAATAACAGGTTGTATCTCTTTGAAGGGCCTCCTGGCAGTGGAAAGAGCACTTTTCTTAATAATCTGCTGATAAAGTTTCAGGAATATACCAGAAAAAATGAAGGTACGACATATAAGACATACTGGAGGCTGGATGTTGATAAACTTGGTGGTTTTGACCTGTTCGATAAAAATTACAAAAGCAATATAATTAAAACCGGTAACCGTAATTCAGATGAGAATGCCGGTTTGGGAGATAATGATGCAAAATATCCCGGTAAGTACCTCGAAATACCATGCCCCAACAATGACCATCCTATCCTGCAGATACCTAAAATATACAGGAAAAGTTTCCTTGATGAATTGATACCTGACGGTGAATTCAAGAAAAAACTTTTTACGAGCAAGGAATATGAATGGATTTTAAAAGACATACCCTGCAGTTTATGTAAATCCATATATGACACTCTGATAGACAAGCTGGACGACCCGCTGGAAGTCTTTACTATGTTATATACCAGGAAAACATTATATAACAGGCAGTTCGGCAGAGGGATAAGCGTTTATAATCCCGGTGACCAGAGCCAGAATAAACCTGTTAAAAATTCCACACTTCAGAATTTGATAAATGATTTGCTCAAAACAGATGAGGTTAAATATGTTTATTCCGATCTGGCATTGACAAATAACGGTGTACTTGCATTAATGGATATAAAGGAAAATAATATTGACAGGCTGAAAGGTCTGCACGGAATAATCAGCGATGGGGTGCATAAGGTTGAATTTATTGAGGAAAATGTCAAGTCGTTATTTTTTGCTATTGTTAACCCTGAAGATAAAAGGCATTACGAAGATGTTAAATCATTCCAGGACAGGATTATTACCGTTAACATACCGTATGTCCTTGATTATAATACGGAAGTTTCTATATATCTTAATAAGTTCGGCAGGGAAATAAAAAATATTTTTCTTCCCAGGGTGCTTGAAAATTTTGCCAGAATAATCATTTCTTCACGGCTTGAAAAATACACTCCTGCAATAAGGGAATGGATAAATGCTGATAAATACCCCCAGCATGTTGATAATGACCTGCTCCTGATAAAGATGGATTTATATACGGGCAAGATACCATCCTGGCTTTCCTCTGATGATGTTAAAAAATTTGACAGGCATGTCAGAAAAAATGTAATAGGCGATTCGGATATGGAAGGAAGGAAAGGAGTTTCAGGCAGGCAATCCCTTAATATCTTCAATTCTTTTTATATGAGGTATTCAAAAGGTGACAGGCTTATTACAATGGATATGGTTAAGGAATTCTTCATGGAGGATAAAAGGAATATCAGCCATGACATATCGGACGATTTTATAGAATCAGTTGAAAGGCTTTATGAATACAATATTTTACAGGAAGTTAAGGAAGCTATATATTATTACAATGAAAAACAGATATCAAGAGATATTCAGAATTACTTATACAGTGTGAACTTTGAATTAGGAGAAACGATAAAGAGTGTTTATACAGGCGACACTATAGAAGTTACAGATGAATATTTCAAAGATATCGAAGCGATATTCATAGGTACTACTGCAACGATAAATGAAAGAATAAATTTCAGAAAAGACATTCAGCATACATATATTTCAAGAACCTTGTCCCGTGAAATGAAGGTAAGGGGGAAAGATATTAATGAAACGGAGCAGTTTAAATCATTGTTTGAAACCTATATCAACAATCTTAAGGAAAATTCCCTTGCCCCTTTTATGGATAATGATAATTTCCGCAGGGCAATAAAAGATTACAGGACAAGCAGTTTTAACAAATACGAAGACCGCCTGAAACGCGATGTAAAATTCTTGATTTCCAATCTGGTCAGAAAATTCGGATACACGGATGAAGGTGCAAGGCAGGTAAGCCTTTATGTATTAGATAAAGGGCTGGCAAAAAAGTATTAATCTGATGTTTCCACTAATGTCACTGTTCCGTATCTTACCTTTTCTGTATTATCTGAAATATCAGTATAATATATTACCCATGAATATACTCCTTGCGGGCATAATTCATCATTATATTTTCCGTTCCATCCTTTATTAATATCACCCGATTCAAACATCATTGCCCCCCACCTGTCGAAGATATAGATTTTGAAATCCGAAATCCCAATACCTTTTGGCATGAAAAAGTCATTTATGTTATCTCCATTGGGAGTAAATGCATTTGGAATGAATAATGTGGCATCCTGAGTTATTATTATTTCTAAGGAAGCAGAGTCAGTACATCCGAAGTCGTTTTCAATAACCAGCCATACTGTATATGTTCCGGATCCGGAGTATGTATGATCGGGTGATTGTTCATCGGAACCACAAACCCAAACACACCCAACACA
>CAZSJF010000172.1:0-6463 GCA_964606705.1 uncultured Bacteroidales bacterium | reverse complement strand
TGTGTTGGGTGTGTTTGGTTTTGTTGTGGATAATAAATCTATCGACTACATACCTTGTTCCATCGTTAGAATTATTATCCACAATCAAAATTTCGTAATCGAATGAATTATCGCGGCTCTGAATAGACAGATCTTCCAATACTCTTTCTAAGTGTTTGCATCGGTTATAGGTACAAATAATTACGCTTATCGTTTCAGAATTACCCATTAAATTTAAATACTTTCTTATAGTTTACTACAATTATACGCAAGGATTACTACGCTAACTTTTGGCATGTTATTATTCCTATTGTAATATCTCTTTGAAATATTTCATGTTTTTATTAGCAAGTGCTTTGAAAACGGGTATTCTTATTGATAATAAATTTTTTATTTCTTTTTCTGCTGAATATAATTGTATAAGCCTACCAAAAAGTAATCTCGCTGATAAATCTTTTGCATCAATAACAAAATCGTTATGTCCGAATAAATCCTCATTAATTCCTTTACTCTTCACGCTATAGCCTATGCTTAAAGTAGGTATACCAGCTGATAACGCTGCTATCGTAGAATGGGTTCGCGCTCCTATGAAAAACTGACATGTTGATATAATGCCCTTTATTTGCATCGCATTATATTCAGCGGAAATCCGTTTTATCATTTTAGTATCTTTAAGGTTATCATAAATCTTCTCCATAAAATTATAGTCATTATTGAAATCCATACTTTTAGTAACATGCGGGATAAGTAATATGTACATTTGCATGTCCTTTATCACTTTCTTCAAAAACAATGTGCATTCTTTAACAATCTCCTCATTTCCTAATTTATCTGTATAATTAGCTAAAATCGGGGAAACGTTAAATCCCAAAACGGGCGCCTCTATATCGCGAAAGGTAAATTCTACTGGACTTGTATCCGACATTAGCAAAAATGCAGGATCAGCAACGAGTCTCACATTTTCGCTTACGCCAAGGCCTTTTAAGTACTTCAAACTTTTTGTTTCTCTTACGGTTATGAGATTTACTGTTTTGAGATTACTAATAATTCCTTGCAACTCACCATTCTCAGGAAATGGGCCTACGGAAGCGGCCCATATTATTAATTTTTTCCTAAATTTTCTTACTAATTTATTAAGATTTAGATAATAAGAGGGCTCTCCATAATCAGCCGTATAATTATCTCCACCTACTGAAAGTACAAGATCCGCATTTTTTAAATGCCTAACGATTGGAGAATACTCTAACTCCCAAATGCGATCTTTCGCAAATATACGTAAAAACTGTCTTATAGTCCAATCCTTGCTAAATCTTTTCCATTGGTTTCTTGAACTTGCGGGAATAATAGTAACATTATGACCAAAATCTATGAGTCGATCATTTTCATAATCAAATGAAGAAATTGTTATTTTTACGGATCCAAATTCTTTGCGAAGAAGACATACTGTAGACCTCACAATAGCTTCGCACCCCCTGTTATAACATCCGCCATGTCCGACTAATAAAATATTTTTCATTATATCCTTATCAATTTTTCATAAAATCTGGAAATTGACATATGTGTTTTTAAAATAGCTCTTCCTATAAATTTAAATTTCGCTTTTTCATAATAACATATATCTGATAAATGCTTGTTAAATAAATATTTCTTTTTTTTGATTATCGCCTGCTGTTTAAAATCTAATGCGCCTCTTTGGGAACTTAGCACGTCTATTTCGCTAATTGTATTTACCTCGAGATCGCTTTTATTTTTTTCTTCTTCAATAATTCTTTTTATTTCATCATTTCTAACTACAACGATTGACGTACCCAATGGATTGTCCATATAGGGTTTTAGCCATGCATCCATAAAAGATATATCTGCCTGGGCTGCAAATAAATCGTGGCAGTAGAAACAGGCGTTTAATGAAAAATACCTTTTACACCAAGCATCTTTCACCAAACTGTCTTGAAAATTTAATTGTTTCGCCACTTTTCTATTTTTTAGTATCGTCTTGAAACCATAATTCGTTGATTTCTTGGTATTTTGTTTACACCTAAACAATACAGTTTCTACATCTTTATCATTAACCCCCGCTGTTTTAATAAGAAACGAAGTGTAATTTTTGTTTTTATTATGCCCACATACTAATCCAAGTAAATACTTAATCTTGTTGCCAATTGCCGGATATTTTTTTTGTACTAACCTTAGTCCGTTTATAACGCAAGGTAAGCCCACAATCGCATATTTACCATTTTCTTGTTTTAATCTTTTTAAAATTGACGAAAATTCTATCGGATAGTACTTTGATCCAGTACAATCATCAATTTCTTGCGGGGTTCTTGCTATGATCGGCTCAAAAATTCTATCTTCCTTAATAGATTTGCCTACTACAATAACACCATTTACTAATTTTTTCTCTAATAACGCCTTCGATACCCTGGTTACCAATCCTCCTGAGCTTCCATTCGCTCGCTCATTACCAATCCTTGAATATCCAACAAAACATTCTATGTATTTCCCCAGTGGAGATGATATATTGCTTTGCTTGTGAGCCTCCACCTGTTGAGAAAAACACATGGAAAAACATAGCCCACAATTATTGCACTTTGTAACCACAGGCATTAATTCGCCGTATTTGCTAAACTTCATTGTGAGGTTACATTTTTCTGCTAATCCTGCACAAATACCGCAGCCGCTGCATAAACCTTTTTTTACTACTTGGTCAGTTATGTTGTTCATTTTTACTCAAGGTTCAAAACTATTTTTTTAACGTACTTACGTTCAAAATCCTTAAATCCTAAGAAGAAAATACAAAATGTAAATAAAATAATACTAGCTATAATAAGCCATAACAACTTAAAGTAATTGACAGCAATAAGATTCCTTACCATAAACCAGAAGACAACCAAAACAATGCTAGAATTTAATATAGTAGGTAACAATACTCCGAAATAATATTTCCTTATACTCAATTTAATAGCTCTGCATGTAAATATAGGTTGAACAAAGAGTTTAATAATAACCATTGGAATTGCCGTTCCAATAGCCACTCCTATAAGACCGTATTTTTTTACTAAAATTAAACTTAGGATTAAGTTAGCGATTCCTTCTACTGAGTTTGATACGGCAAAGAACTTGTGTTTGGAAATACCATATAATAGTTGAATTGAAGGACTTTGCATAAGGGCAAAAATTGTCGGAATGACCAGAACCAAAAGAACTGGGTACGCGCTTAAATACTTAGCGCCTACCCATCTTTGGATAAACGCCTTTCCAAAGATTATCAATATTCCGCCAATCATAATTGAAAGGTAACTGCTAATCTTTGTGGTAAATATAAACTTCTCTCTTATTGCAGCGTAGTTATTTTTAGCTTCATACTGGCTGAAAATAGGTGTTAGCATGCCTATGGCACTCGCTACAAACTGCATAAAATATTTAACTAAGCGAGAGGCTATAGAATACAGCGTAACTGACCCAAGGTCGATAAATATAGTTATTACCAGCTTATCGACATTAAACCTTAGTTGGTCTGCCATCTTAGAAATAAAGGTATAAATGCTGTATCCAAATAACGTCCGTATCTTGGAATTATCGATCAACTTTATTGAAAGCACTATATAGCTATACAGCCGCCTTACGACAAAATATTTGGTTATATATCCGCCAATGTCAACAATCAACGTTACGAAAGCCAATGCTATTATGCCGTGCCCCGATTTCAGCAAAATTATTATCAAAATTGTCCTCAAGGTCAGTTTAATAAGCTCTATAGCGGTACTTAAATCATAACGTATATTGGCGGTCAAAATCCCAGAAAATACACGAAGCGGAAAGCCTACTGCAAAGTTCAATCCAAGAATCAATACAATTTTTCTGAAAAGATCTATTTCGGTAATATTTTTTATAAGAAATGGTACAGCAAATGCAACAATAAAAGAAAAAAATAAAATAATAAAACCGAGTATCGCAAAAATAGCCAGGGATGTATTTATAATCTTATTTGCATCTTCTATATCATTTGAACCTATAGCGCGCGAAAGAAATCGCTGAATAGCAGAATTAAGCCCAAAATCCATTAAGCCATAATATCCTAAAAATGACCCCACAAAGATCCAAAGACCATACATCGCATCCCCTAAGGAATGTATAATAAACGGCGTCATCGCAAGGGTTATGAGCGCGGTAGCAAAGAATTCGATCGTTCCTAGCGCAGACCCTTTTACCAATTTTTTTGCTTTAGACGACATAATTCTCCTTACTATCCAGCGATTCGCAATGATACTCGCATCGAAATCCATACAAGAACAAGCATCCCAGTAGCCAATAACGCTGATATTTTCATATCTTTTTTTGTACCTACATACTCCTTTTGCTTAAGAACCACAAAAATATAGGCACTTGCCATGGCAAGCAAAACATATAATATCGTCACATACGACCGCGAAAGAAAATAACTCGCCGCCAAAAATCCAAACAGACTCGACTCCAGCCCAAGAGCGTATGGCATGGAAATAGTTTTTTTATTGACAATCAGCGATAGCCCCTTAAAACATATATAAATTAAAGCCATCCATAAGAAAAATCCAATCATACCTTCTTCTGCCGCAACTAAGATATATGAGTTGTGAGCCGCGAGAGAGTGGTAATCCCCCCACATTCCATATCCAACGCCGAATAGAGGTGCCCTTTTAAGCATCTGAAAACCCTCAAACCAGGAATTTATTCTTCCGAAAGCTGAGCTTTCAGTGGCTGAAATCTGCGACATCCTCGCAGGGCCTACTATGATAACCACAAATCCCAAGATACCACCTATAATCAATGCCGATATTTTGTTTTTCATTCGCAGGAGAAAAAAGAACCCTACGGTCGCGGCCATGGCCAGATATCCACCCCTCGAGTTTGTGTAGTGCAGGGCTTGCATCAGGACTGCGAGCAAGAGACCGCTGATAGCTTTCAATGCGACGTTAATTTTACTAAATATGAAGGATGCAAGAAACCCGGCCGCTACGACCAGGGCCAGGGCCAGGTCGTTCGGATCGTTGAATATACCGATCCAGTTTATTCTTTGCATAATACCGCGCTCGACATCATTCTGCTGAACTATTGGCTGTCCCGCCCACCCAATACCTGTATTCCACTGGTGAATGCCCTGAAGCGCCAAAATAACGCTAAGAAGTATAATAAACCATATGGTTATCTTTATCCGGCGTTCTGTGGTCAGCACATTGACGAAGAGAAAGAACATAATGACATTCGGTAAAAACTTATTGAACGAATCTACCATGCCTTGAAAATACATATGCGATATATGCGACATCAGCACACATCCGAAAAACGCAAGAAGGAGCATATTCGGCACTTCTTTAATACGTGCCCAACCACGCGTGGTTGCCTCAAAGAACAGACATACCGCCGTGGTGATAGCCAGTATGTATATGAGAGGCCAGGCGTAGATGGCTGGGACCCACTCCTGAGGGCGAATGTATATAGCTACTATATATAGTAATAAGAAAATAAATGACATAATTAGCGCCTAGGGGTTATCGAGCAGGGTTCAGCGCAGAACAGAACTACGCTTAAACTGCCTATACCGTTTAATAATACATCGGCTCCTGAGGCATACCTCCCTGGGACAAACGATTGGAGATACTCATTAAATATGCCGAAAGTTAACACAAACAAAAAAGAAACTATATAAATGTACTTAAACTTTGGAAAACTCTTTATAGTTAAGTATGTCAATAATCCATAAGCTGGCACATGCAACATATTATTTATTACCTGCTTCGCAATGTCTGCACCTTTGCCAACAGAGCTAGGCTGCATGGATGCAAAACAAAGTATTGCTATGTAAATCAGGGTTAGGATTCGTGTTAAGATTATCATAATCTCCAATATAATATCTTTTTTAAATCAAACTCTCCACTATCAAGCATACCTTTTACATCTACTACAACGCCTTTGCTTCTACCATTTTTGACATGCTCCATTATGGTCGCGGACGTCAAATCTTTTTTAAACACCTCGTGTGCAACAGCAAGAATAATACCATCGAATTTGAGGTTAGAATCGTATTGGACAAGCTCAATACCATATTCTTCTTTAACATCTTCATATTCAGCCATGGGGTCACAGACAATTGTCTCTATTCCGTATTCTTTTAGCTCATCTATAATATCTATTACGCGCGAATTACGTATATCTTTTACATTTTCCTTAAAGGTTATGCCAGCCACAAGCACGCACGAACCCTTTACAGCTTTGCCTGCCTCTATGAGTTTTTTTACGGTCTGCTCTGCTATATATTTGCCCATACCATCATTTATCCTGCGGCCTGCTAGTATAACCTGTGGATTATAGCCAACCTCTTCTGCCTTAAACGTGAGGTAATACGGATCAACCCCTATGCAGTGCCCGCCAACAAGCCCTGGATGCATATTAATAAAGTTCCACTTAGTGACTGCAGCTTGAAACACAACAACCAAACACACCCAACACA
>CAZSJF010000171.1:0-6517 GCA_964606705.1 uncultured Bacteroidales bacterium | reverse complement strand
TTGTCAAGGACAACGACACTGCAAAAGAGAGAGTCCAGGATTCATTCATAAGCCTGTGGGAAAAAAGGGATACTATTGACCTATCAAAACCTGTAAAGACTTATCTTACAACTTCCATCAGGAACAAATGCCTGAATTATATCAGGGATAATAAGAAATTCAACAGAGACATCCTTGACTTTGAAGAAATATGTATTGAAAAAACTCATGAGCAGACTGAAAATACTGAAGGCGAAGAACTGGAGAAAAAAATCAATGATGCCATTGATGAACTGCCTGAAAAATGCAAGGAAATATTCAGACTCAGCAGGTTTGAAGAAAAGAAATATCAGGAAATTGCCGATATGCTGGGCATTTCGGTAAAAACAGTAGAAGCACAGATGTCCAAAGCACTACAGCACATGAGGACAAGGCTTGCAGGTTACATTTCAATTGCTATAATATTGATAATCACCATAATAAAGCTGATAAAATGAGTAAACTTAAAAACATATTAATTTTTTTCAATAAAAACATAGGTGTAAAATATTTCTCATGTGTATTATTATTGAACAGATAAAATAAAATGGAAAATAACCAGACATATTATATAGATTTAATAACAAAATATTTCTCAGGAGAGGCTGACAGAGGAGAGATGGAAGCACTTGCCGGCTGGTTAAAATCCAACCCTGAAAATCAGAAGATTTTTGAAGGTTATCATAAAACATGGTCGCTGATTGCAAAAAGCCATATTGAAAAAGTCACAGATACTGATAAGGAATGGAATGAACTGAAAGCCAGGATGAATTTTTCAGTACAGAAAGAAGCAGAGGTCATAAGAATGGTTCATGAAGAAAAACCTCAGGGATTTCAATTTATGAAATTATTACGGATAGCAGCTGTAGTTTTCATTGCAGCTGTTTCTTCATTTTTTATATATCATTATGTGCTCAAACCTGCCGATATCACTGTAGTGGCAGAAGCCAAAACCATAGAGAAAAAACTGCCTGACAACTCAGAGGTTACGTTAAATGCAGGCTCAACTATTGAATACCCGAAACAGTTTGCCGACAACAGAAGGGTTGTAAAACTACGGGGAGAAGCATATTTCAATGTAACACATAATAAAGCCAGGCCGTTTATCGTATCAGCAGGGGAAGCAAAGATTGAAGTACTGGGTACATCATTTTACGTAAACACCAATACTGCCAACGGAGACATAGAAGTTGTCCTTACAGAAGGAAAGGTTGCCGTTTATTTTAAGGACCAAAAGCAGATTTTAAATCCGGGAGAAAAGACCGTAGTTTCTGTAAAAGAAGAAAAAATCCAAGCCCCTGAACCTGCAGGCGATGAAAACTACATGGCTTTTAAAACGAAAAAACTTATATTCAATAATACAGAACTGCGGGAAGTTGTGAAAGTACTGAACAATGTTTATCATGCAAACATAATGCTTAAAGATAAAAAGCTGGAAAAAGTAACCTATACCAATACTTTTGACAACCAGTCAATGGAATCAGTCCTGCATGTCCTTGAAATAAATTTTGACCTGAAGATCCGCAAATCAGCTTCACAGATAGAGATATCATGCAAGTAATTCTTTAACGATGATAAATTTTCCTGAAAAAATATTAAAGGTTTTCCTTCTGATACTGTTGTCAGGAAGTATTTATTCCCAGGATATAAACAAAAAGATAACCGTCAGTTTTAAAAACAAACCGCTTGAAGATGTAATAACGGAAATAGGCACGATTGGCAATATCAATTTTTCATACAGCCCGCAACAGCTTCCTGTTGACAAGAAGATCACGATAAAAGCAAAGAACAAAACCATAAAAGAAATTTTTGACGAAATATTCCTTAAGAACGGCATTGAATATGTTGTTGTTGAAAAGCAGGTGGTTCTTAAGCCTGTAAAAAAAGAAACCCCGCAGAAAACAGAAGAAATTAAACAAAATGTAAAAACAAAATACACAATAAGCGGATATATCAAAGATAAGTCAACAGGAGAAATCCTTATCGGCGCAATAGCATATATCAAAGGCACGTCAACAGGCGTGTCGGCAAACGGCTACGGATTTTACTCACTCACCCTGCCTGAAGGGAAGCACCAGATCTCATATTCTTTCATAGGTTATAATACTGTAGTTCAGGACGTGGATCTGAAAGAAAATACAAAAATATCCACCGGAATGGAGCCTGTTTTTATTGAGATCAAAGCTGTTGAGATAACCTCTGAAAATAAAGAAGCTCTCATTCAGGATAACCAGCTTTGCGAAATGAAACTAAGCCCTAAAACGCTGGCATCAATGCCGGGTTTTGTAGGAGAAGTTGATGTGATCAAGGCACTGCAATCTGTTCCTGGCATTAAATCCTACGGTGACGGCTCAACCTTATTTTACGTGCGCGGCGGCAACAGCGACCAGAACCTGCTTATCATTGACGAAGCACCGATTTATAACCCGTCGCATCTTTTCGGGTTTTTCTCTGCAATAGCCCCTGATGCCATAAAAGATGTTGAAGCATACAAAGGAGATTTCCCTGCAAACTACGGCGGAAGGCTGTCATCGGTCATTGACATAAGGACCAAGGACGGCAACATGAACAAATTCGGCGGATCGGCAAGCGTCAGCCTTTTTACCACAAACGCCACTGTTGAAGGGCCGATAAAAAAAGAAAAATTATCCTATTTTATTTCCGCCAGAAAATCAAATCTCGGCTGGCTGAGTTTCCAGGGAGTCTCAAACAAAACCCTTGCTGTTAACTTTTATGATTTCAACACAAAATTCAACTATAAACTGAACAACAACAACCGCTTTTACCTTAGCTTTTACAACGGCAAGGACAACTTCAGCCAAACCGCAGGGGAAACATTCGGCATCACCTGGAGCAATGACCTGGGGACTTTCAGATGGAATCATATTTTTAACGATAAACTTTTTTCAAACACTACGATATATTCCAGCAAGTACAATTATTATCTCTATTTATCAAGGGAACAGGATAACTACTGGATATCTTCTATTCAAAACAGCACTATAAAAACAGATTTTTCATATTATCATGATCCTAAGAATACAATAAAAGCCGGCCTCCAGATAAGCAGTTATGCTTCAAACCCTGGCAATGTTCATTTCTCCGACAACACTATACAGAAACTGGTGCCTGTAATTCCAAAATACAGATCGACGGAATATGATTTTTACATCTGCAATGAGCAGACATTGTCGGATAAAATATCATTACGATACGGCATCAGGCTTCCTGTATGGAAAGATATAGGCATTACCACTTCATATAAATTTGACACAAACTATGAGGTCATAGATACACAATATGTTGCAGACAAGGAAGTTTATTCAAAATATTTTGTTCCTGAGCCCAGGTTTAACTTCAAATATTCAATAAACAGCAAATCTTCAGTAAAGGCAAGCTACAACCGCACAACACAGTTCATACAGCTCCTGTCAAACTCCATAAGCCCTTTCACATCACTTGAAGCATGGGCGCCATGCGGGCCAAACATACTTCCGCAAAAAGCCGACCAGGTTGCAATGGGATATTTCTGCTCATTATTCAAATCGAAATATCAACTTTCTGTTGAATCGTTCTATAAATATTTTTATAACCAGGTTGACTATAAAGACCATGCCAATATGCTTTTCAACCCTTTGGTTGAGGGGGAGCTGCGCTTCGGAAACTCATATTCATACGGCATTGAATTAATGATGAGAAAATCTGAAGGTAAATTTTCAGGATGGCTCGGATATACTTATTCAAGGGTTTTCAAGCAGATAAAAGGAATCAACAATGACGAAGTTTTTCCAGCACTCTATGACAGGCCTAACAATATATGTCTTAATATCTCATATAACACCGAAAAGCACTGGTCTTTCTCTGCAAGCTGGGTTTACCTTTCAGGCAGCGCTGTAACAACTCCTGTCAGCTTTTATTATTTCAACGGATATACGGTACCTGTTTACGGAGACAAGAACAACGACAGGCTGCCGGATTACCACAGGCTGGATATATCTATCACATGCCAGCTGAGCAAGCCCGAAAGAAAAGTCCACCACAGCCTGAACTTCACTTTGTATAATGCATACGGAAGACTTAACCCTATCGAAATAAATTTCAACAAGATAATGGATGATAACGGCAAATTTTACATACCCGTGAATATGGAAGGGGATTATGAGCTGGTATCATCATCACTGTCAGTGATTGGATTTATACCTTCAATCACATACAGTTTAAAATTTTAAGACTATGACAAAAAAAATATACATATCGTTTTTAATTTTATTATCAGTTTACGGGTGTGAGAAAAAAGTCGACTGGGATATAAAAGAAGAACAAACGGACATGATCATTGTCGACGGCATGCTCACTGATGAAACAAAAGCCCATGAAATAAAGCTTACTTTCCCTGTCACTGAATTAAACAAGGAGGCAGAGCCTGTTACAGGCGCTACTGTCATCCTGAGCGATAATGATTCATCATGGACATTGACTGAACAGCCTGACAGTTCAGGTATATATGTTACAAAAAGCAACTTTGCAGGAGAATCCGGGAAGGAATATACTTTACTGATAAATTATAAAGGCAGTGTGCTGACAGCAAGGGAGCAGATGCCGCAAAGTTCGCAATTTGTGTCGCTGATACATTATGAAAAAAATACACAGGACAGCCTGTATCATTTCACAAAGGTTGCCAATATATATAATGCCCATCAGGCTGCCATGTGGGAGGTGCTGCTCGACTGGTCAAACGCACCCGGCTATACAGACTCCCTGCCTGAAAACTGCAGAGCAACACTTTATTATTACACCCTGTCGACTATTGATGTAAGCGAAGTCCTTGCACCCCAGCTCGATAAAGTTGAATTTCCTGCCTATACCATAATAACCCAAAGAAAATATTCATTAACACCTGAATTTGAAGAATACCTCCGGGCACTGCTGATGGAAACAACTTGGCAGGGAGGGCTTTTCAACACAGCCTCGGCCAACCTGCCTACCAATGTGAGCAACGGCGGAGCAGGCTACTTTGCAACATGCCCTGTTTCATGGGTTTCAATGACTGTTACCCCGTAAATTAACTTTATGTCCATTTTTTAATATTTATGACTGACTTTTAATTTATCTGCGTATATCTGCAAGACCTGCCAGCCATTTTTTGACCATAAGTGGCAGGCTGGTTAGCGGGAAATATTTCCTTTTTTTCTTTTTCCCGCAGATTCTCTTCGAAAAATGCACATTAAATACATAGTAAAATATTTTTTTTCTTTTCCTATAAGGGTAAAAAAAGTTTCGTGTGTATTATTTATGAAAAGCAAACGGAATTATTAACTAAAAACCCAAAAGTCATGAAAACAAAAAAATTGATCAGATTAATACCTGTACTTGTACTGGCAGCAGGTATTAGCATCTCCGGATGTAAAAAAGACGAAAAAGAAACTACCAAGCCGGACTCATCTTCAGTGTCACAATTATCAGAAGATGAAAACCAGGTAAGTGCCTCTGCAGACGAAATCTTCAAGGATGCTGACAACTTTCTGTCAGACCATTCAGATGGTAAATCTTTACCATGCAACTTCACCTATGATTCAGTCAAATCCATCAACGGTGATACTATTACTTACCAGTTTCACTACAACGGCAACAACTGTGAAAACACTTTCCATGTAAAAGGAGAGCTAAACATTGTAAAACTTATAAGCAAACACTGGATTGAAGCAGGAACAACAGTTACGCTTAAATTCATCAACATCGAGATCAGAAAATTATCTAATAACAAGACTGTTATACTTAACGGGGAAAAGACCTATGAGAATGAAAGCGGCGGACTGGTCATAACTCTTGACGGCACAGGCTCTGTTGTACACAAAGTTTCAGGAACATTAACAGTAAAATTTGAAGATGGAACTGTAAGGGAATGGAGCATTGCAAGGAAAAAGACTTTCACAGGTTCTTTCCTGGGCCACACCATAGTTCTTGCTGTTGAAGGCTTCGGCTCTGCCGACGGATATGACAACCTGGAAACATACGGCACAAACAGGGAAGGTGAAAAATTCTATACTCAGATATCAACCCCTGTTGTAATAAAAGAAACCTGCGGATGGGATCCATGTTCAGGAATGATGGTACTTCAGTTACCTTCTGAAGGCAAGAGCGCAACAGTTTCGTTCGGATATGACAGCAACAACGAACCTATAGCTGAAGATGACTGCCCTGCAAGATTCAGAATAGACTGGAATGATAACGGGAGTACAGGAACAATTTTCCTCCCCCTGCCATAATAAAGCTAAAATATAACAAATACTCATAAAGACTGGCACACAGTGTCAGTCTTTTTTTTTGTATTTTACTAAAAATCGTATTTTTAAGGGAACGTTTTTAAGTTTTAATTGTCTATATAATAATATTTTACATTATGAGACCAAAAATTATTTTTTTATCCCATGCAACCTTTTTTATTTTAATCTTGTCTTATTAAAAAACGGGGCTCATAATGAGACCCATAAAAATTTAA
>CAZSJF010000170.1:0-6573 GCA_964606705.1 uncultured Bacteroidales bacterium | reverse complement strand
CATTGCCTGTAACAAATATTACCTCATCTGTATTTATGTTATTTTTAATGAAATGAAGATGTCAAAAATAATGTGGAATACCTTTCATTTATTACCGAAAGAAATATAATGTATGTGAAAAATAAAAGTGAGGCAGAAAAAATTATTCTTGAAAAAAATAAAGATAAAGGTATTATATTTGAGGTTGAAAGTTCAGGTTTGATGCAGAATGTGTTTACTGAAAAGCAAGTCTTACAGCTTGGACAATAGCCACAAGTTATACCCAGTATAATTTTCTAGTCTGTCAAAATTCCCAACCGAGACGTAATTGATAAACAATGTCGGGATACAAACCGGAACCTTTGTCAAATAATTTATTCCAAGGAAAGTCCTTGTCACTGTTTGGCCACGAACTGCCCTGAATGTAATTACGAGAATTACTTGTTAAATATTTTATTCCTGCTCCAAACGAACAGTCAATAGTAAGTCCGTAACGCTTTATACATTGATAACCAAATTTGAAGTCAAGTCTGCAAAAGACTCTGTCAACATTATAAATACAATTATTGTCTCCTTTTCTGTCAGTAACAGTCTTTTGAAAAGTCGTATGAATTGAATAATAATATCCTGTATTCTGAAAGGTTTGTGATTTATATTGGAAAATATGTGGCCAAAAAACAAGAATCGCTGGCTCAAAAAGTTTATACTTGTTCAAAAAGTGTTTGGTCTCAAATTGTAATTTAAATCCATTTGTAGAAATAGTTACTGGAGCAGTAAAACCTGCGTGCCCACTGGGTATAATAAGACCACAATTAAAATAAATGGAATTTCGATTACATAAATAAATTTCTGTACCGAGATTTAAATTACTTGTCGGTAAATTATATGTTGGTAAGTAGTCGAACAACGAGGTTGAAATAATGATTGGGCAGGTTTTTATAGTATCACTATTTTGAGAAAATGACAATGCCGAGAAAACCATAAGGAATGATGCAATTATTATTGTCTTAAGATCTTTTATAATTGCATTGGACATATCTGTGAATCTGAAATACTTATTTTTTTACAGTCAGCGTCCCCTTTGGTTTTTTAATCACCCATTTATCAAATGTCTCATCTGATTCAAAGCCTTCGCCGAAAAGCACTTCATCTGCAGTGGTGACTTTGACAAATTTATCCGAATAGATGATTTTTTTCCTCTGGTCCCATATAAGGTGTTCGGTATTGAGCTTCTCGTTTTTTCTGTTTATAACCTCAACATTATCCTTTGCCTCCATGATCCTACGGTTTTCATAATTAATTCCGTAATTGGCTTTGAGCGAGGATTTGACATTAAGGTAAGGGTCATAAAATAACAGCACTAATTCCTTGGATAATTCATAGTATGGGTCTTTGCCTTCAAATTTGTTGAGTTGTTTGCATGTCAGTTTTGCCTGGATCATTCCTGAGTCGCTGAAAATGATACTCACGTCTTTTGCCGATTCAACAGGGGAATTGTCTTTAATGCCTATTAAGTTTACTTTTTTTATATCATTTTCGCATGATAATATCAGCAAAAGGAAAGCATAAATAATAATATTATTGATGAGATATTTTAAGGTATTTATTTGTTTCATCATTTTATTTTTGTTTTCAAATTACCGCAATATCGTAGAGACAAAAAGTTTTTAATTATATATATTTTTTTACAATTAGGTTCAACAATATATTTTTCTCCTTTTCTATTCCAATAAAAATGCTTGTCAGGCTGTTTTCCATTAATAAAGTTATATTCTTTCTTTAATTCTCCGTGATTATAATATCTTTTAATTGTTGTTACTTTTCCTTCTTTAATTGTCATGGTTTTTTTTAAACAGCATTTTTTGTTATAACTGTTACATTCGCCGGAAAATGGTTTATTATCAAATAGATATAAACTGTCAGAGTAAACAATATTACAACAAGAATCCTGTCCATTTGAATATTTGAGGTAGAAGCAAAGGGGGATAATAAATATGAATTTAAATACTTGCCCATTCATTTAATACAAGTAACTATTTTATCAGTAGAATTTTCTTTTAACAAACCATCTTTCCTGAATGTTGAAGCCGACGGTGAGCCTGCCGAAGTTTTCCTGTATGAGGCTGTTATCTGTTGTTCCCCTTTGGCCTATTTCCATGCTTACATTAATAGAAGTTCTGGTTTTTTTCAATGGCAGGCCTAATCCGAAGCTTATGCCGAATTCATCAATTTGTGTGTTTTTTAGCTGCAGGTAAGTTTTATCATATCTGAATCCGAAGCGGTATTTCATTTTTTTCCAGTAACTTGAAGCATTGATGTTGTTCGGTGTAATTTCTGCCCCTGCAGATATCTGATAGCTGTTTTTCAGCGAATCTGTTTTCCCGAAGCATGAATATCCTGACCAGTCCTGCCATTGATAATCCACACCTATAAGCCATTTGTCCTGTTTTTTCAGGATTATTCCTGCACCTATACTTTGAGGCAGAATTATACTTCCTTTTGTATAGTCAGTGTTCAGCACGGAATCTTTAATGAGTTCATAATATCCGCTTGAATCAAATCTTTCAGCAATAATTTTCTGTTTGGCATTGATATCCGTGTTACTGTTGAATTCTATACCCGCTCCTAAATACAGGTCTTTATGCAGTTTATGGGAGTATTGTATGCCGAAGTTGAAAAAGAAATCATTGATGGTTGTGTAATTTTTCTGCCGGGAATTAAGAATATATAAAGAATCAGGAAAAGCTACAGTCTGGATTTTATTTATTGTCCCGAACAGGTAGGAAGAATTAACACCTATTGACAGGTTTTTACTGAGTTTCCATGCATTGCCTATATAGAACTGGTTGATGCCGCCGGCTCCTTCGTACATATACTCTGCCTGCCCTATATTTTCAAGGAACCCGGAATCGTATATTTTGTATCCCACATTGCTGTAAGGTAATAATCCGAAACTTGCCGCCCACCACTTGCTTATCGGAAAGCCAAACAATAAATGCCCCAGTGAAACATAATTATATTTCTGGGACAATGAACTTGTTTTAAGCCCGGAATAATTACTTACCAGTGCGCCGCTGAAGACAAATGAAATTGTGTCAAAAGCAGTATAGGATGCAGGGTTATTAAAATTAATGAAATTCGGGCTTCTTAATGCAAGACATACTCCTCCCATGGAGTTGCTGTATGCATCTTTATTATTTGTTAAATCACCTATCCCGTATCTTGAATAAGGCGAACTTATTCTTGTCTGGGAATAAGCTCCCCGGATAATGCAGAACGCAAGGAGAAGAAGAAAAAAATAATTTATTTTACTTTTTAACATTATGATTCAGAATTACATTCAACCCGATGAGTACAACATTTGGCACTGCAAATATGGGATTTTTTAATCTCTTATCAAAGAAATAACTATCGCCTCCGCCTAAAATGACTTTAAGGTTTTTGTACAGATCTTTGTATTTGCTTATCATTCCGTCTATTTCAGATGCAGTTCCGTTTATTACACCCGACAAAACAGATTCCTCTGTGGTTTGTCCGGTCAGTTTATTAAAATTTCTGTTCTTAACTAACGGAAGTTTTTCAGTAAAATTATGTAATGATTTATATCTTATTGATAAGCCCGGAGATATGCTGCCTCCTAAGTACTCTTTTTTTGAAGTGATAAAATCATAAGTAATGCAGGTGCCGGCGCTTATAACCAGCAGGTTTTCACCGGGATACAGGTAATTTGCCCCTGTAACAGCAGCAAGCCTGTCTTTTCCAAGAGTTTGAGGGGTTTTGTATTTGTTTTTTATGGGTAAAGGTACATTTTCATTCAGCTCAAGGAAATAAAAATTATCATCCAGGTATTTTTTTATGGCATAGGGATATTTTATTACAGATGAGATAATAACTGAACTTATGCCTTTGTTTTTTTTAATAAAGGCCTTTAGCTGATCAGTATCAGATTTGGGGCAGCTCTTCATGCTGATGAGTTCGCTTTGCTCAAATACAGCAAGTTTTGTAAGGGTATTTCCGCAGTCAATTATTAAGTTCATATCTGATATAAAACTATAAAAATAGAATATTTTTTCATTTTTTCGGGAACGTTTTAATAAATTCGTTGTCTACTATATAGAAAAAGATGTTGAGAATAGAAAAAATAACAACAAGGGAAGAAGACGATATAATAGAAGGGTGTAAGAAGTACAGCAAGACGGCTCAGAGAGCTCTCTATGAAAAGTATGCCCCTGTTATGAGGGCTATATGTATACGCTATGCTAATGACACTCAGGAAGTTAAGGATATAATACAGGAAGGATTTTTAAAAGTTTTTTCCTGTATCAAACAGTATACAAAAAAAGGTTCTTTTGAAGGCTGGATAAAACGGATTATTATCAATACTGCTATAACGCATTATAATAATAATAAAAAACATTACTATCATTATGATATTGATGAGGTAAAGGAAAAAGATTTTAATGTTTATGATACAGGTGAATATGAAGCAGATGATGAGCAAACCGGCAGTGATGAAATGGATAATGAAAATACTGGCTTTATTTATAAGTCAGATTTTTCAAGGGAGGAGTTGATGGATGTTCTCAATAAAATACCTGAAATTTTCAGGGTGGTGTTTAACCTGCATTTTATTGAAGATTATCAGCACAAAGAAATAGCTGAAATATTGAACATAGATATAACAACATCAAGAACGCGGTTATTAAGGGCAAAGAAAATGATACAAAAAGAGTTGTATGAATTAAGTATAAAGAAAATAAATAAAGTAGAATAAGGGATTAAAAAATTATAGCTATGAAAGGCAACGAAAATAATATCGGGAATATATTCAAAAAAGCATTTGAGGGACACAGAGTCGAAATGCCGGAGAGTGAATGGCTGAATATCAGCACCAAGCTGACACGTAATAATTTTATGAAATTCACTCCCTATAAATTCAATATATACTATGCTGTTGTGAGCAGTGTATCTGTGGTTGCTACAGCTGTTATAAGCATTAACTCTTACTTTTTGAATACAGATAATAATAGCAAAACCCCTGTTAATGATAAGAATAATTCAGTAATGATTTACAATAAGGAGTCAGCAGAAATAAAAAATAATGTACTGCCTGTAAAAGGTCAAATTACTGATAAAACAGGTCCGGTTATCTTGGAAAAAGATAAATCAGTTTCTATGAACGAAGAAAATAGTAATAATGATAAAGCTGAGAATACTGATGGATCTTATATAGCAGCGAAAGATAACACACAACAAACTCCTACTGTCGTTAAATCAGTTAAAAAAGTTGTTGAGGTCAAAGGAGAGAGCGTTGAGGTTCGCGATACAGTTATTCAATATGAAAAGGTAAAAAATAATAAGACGAAGAAAAAATATATAAAGAAATAATGATTATTTTTAAGGCACAAATAAAGTTATTATGCCCGGTATTTTCAGATACTTGTATATATTTTTTTATGTCAGCATCATAATCCCTCATATAATATATTCTCAGAATCAGGTTGATAAAAGTAATAGTGGTGATTTCAAATATGATACCATTATTAACTCCAATGGCGATACCATTATTGAACAGATAGTTTATGAATATGATACAATAGCCGTACCCGGAGATACGATAAAACATCAGGATACTTTGGTCATTACGGTTTATGATACCACAAAGACTGAATATTCTGTTGGATTATATTATGCCCCTTCTTATTTTTATAACAGGTACTCAGCTTCAATTCCGGAAAATCTGAAATTAATGGAAGATACTTATTCTCCTGAATGGAATTATTCCTTTGGGGGATATTTTGGAGTGAAGAGGAAAAACTGGACTCTGCAGACAGGTATTTCATACTCACGGTATAAAGAAAGATTTAATTATACCACATACGATATATCAATAGATTCCATTGATGTTCTGATATATGATACTCTTGATTCATATTATGTGGTTAATGGCAATGATACCGACTGGGTATATATAACTGATACTAATTATGAAAAGCAGGCTGATTCGGTAAATACCCCCGTTACAAATAAGTACCTTAATAAATATTTATACTTTGAAATACCTTTAATTATTGGTTATGAAATAAATAAGGAAAAGAAACTTTCATATACTGTAAAAGCGGGTACGATTTTCGGAATATTTTATAAAGCGGAAGGAAAAACTTTTTTATTTGATGATAATAATAAAGTTTATGAACTTAAAGACAATTCCCCGTTTGTAAAAATGAACATATCGTTATTTTTCGGATTAGGATTTAATTATCATATATCGGATAAAATAAGCCTTATGGTTGAGCCTTCCTTTATGCAGAATATAAAATCTGTTTTTAAAAAGGACTATCCTGTTTCTTTAAAGCGTTCGGTTGCGGGAATAAGATTCGGAGTGCAGTATAGTTTTTAGGTATAGGCGCTTAGGTACTCCTTTGCTTTGTAGATTTCATACGGATTATATCGTTTTCAACCATTTTTTTTATGAGGCTATTGAATATTACCCCACAATGTTATTGATGAGATTCCTCATTTCTCCGCCGGTTGGCGGATCCATTCGGAATGACAGCATTGGCGGTTGAGGGAGAGAGCGGGGGGGGGGGGGGC
>CAZSJF010000169.1:0-6615 GCA_964606705.1 uncultured Bacteroidales bacterium | reverse complement strand
TACCGTTGTCTATTAATGCAATGTTTATATTTTCATCTTTTGCCGCATCAATAGCACTGCGTATGAATGTAAATACAGTATTCAGCCCAAGCTGGTTGGGAAAGGCATAATTGCAGAAATATGCAGTTCCTGTACGGATAGGGCTTTTTTCAGATAGTCTTCCGCGTATACCTGCAAATATTAATACTGCAAAAATTAAAGACCATAAAATGTTTTTACCATAAAATGATGCATTATAATTCTGAGAGTACACTCCGGATTTTAGAAGAACATGCCTTTTGAATATTTTTTTCATGCTATAGTAAAACAGTATCATCATTAAAATATAAGGTATCAGCATCCACCAGTACCTGAATTCCTGAAATACCATTTTAACCACAAATGAAGGGCTTTCTATCCACTGAAATGCACTCACATTGAACCGTGAATAAAACTGTTTAAAAAAAGGTATATCGGCTGCACAAACAAGGAATGATATGGAATACATTATAAATAAAAACCAGAATATAATTTTATGAACTGTAATTACTGTTTTTTTTATTAACGATAAAATGGTCATCACAATGAACGGGAAAAACAGGATATAACCTGATATTACCGTATCAAATCTAAACCCAATAACAAATGCGCCAAATACAATTTTTAACCTTTCCGCATCAGGGATATTCATTAAGTTTTCAGCTCCCGATAAGCAAAGTATTACCCTGAAACATGTAAAAAAAGCTATTCCCAAAAGATAAACAAGGATAGTATATTTAATATGATATGGCAATATTTTATTTTTTTTCATATAAATCACATAATATCACCAGGAAGATAAAACAGCCCGTTTCAAACCTTGAGATGTTTTAACATATATACAATTATTATCCCAGCAAATATCACCTACGTTTCCATAAGGATCAATGGTGCCATGAGGAGTATAAGAAGTTCTCAATCTCAGCTGATTATATCCTGTAGTACCTTCTATGTCTAACTTACTGGTAGGTGATGTTGTATTTATACCAACATTAGTACCATTATTATATATAATACTGTTTGCTACCCATGAAGTTCCATCATTTCTCAATGTCTGCCCCGATGTTCCTGCTACTAAAGGGCCTGTAATACCTGTTGCCCCTGTTGCGCCTTTGAGACCAGTAGCTCCGACAGGGCCTTGTATTCCTGTATTTCCTGTCTCTCCTTTTACTCCGGTAACTCCTTGCAACCCTGTATTTCCTGTTGCACCTTTTACTCCGGTAGCTCCGACAGCACCTTGCATCCCTGTGTTTCCTGTTTCTCCTTTTGCTCCGGTAGCCCCGACAGCACCTTGCATTCCTGTGTTTCCTGTTTCTCCTTTTGCTCCGGTAGCCCCAACAGCACCTTGTATTCCTGTGTTTCCTGTTCCCCCCTTTGCTCCGGTAGCCCCGACAGCACCTTGCATCCCTGTGTTTCCTGTTTCCCCCTTTGCTCCGGTAGCTCCGACAACTCCCTGTATCCCTGTATTTCCTGTCGTTCCTTTTATTCCTGTATTACCTGTGGCACCCTGAATACCTGTATTACCTGTTATTCCTTGTAATCCAGTAATCCCCTGTAAACCCTGCGAACCTGTGGCTCCTGTCGGGCCGGTTATACCCTGAATGCCTGTGTTGCCTGTTACTCCCTGTATCCCTGTATTTCCTGTCGCTCCTTTTATTCCTGTCTGACCTGTTGCACCCTGAACACCTGTATTACCTGTTATTCCTTGCAATCCAGTAATCCCCTGTAAACCCTGCGAACCTGTGGTTCCTGTCGGGCCGGTCACTCCCTGAACACCTGTGTTTCCTGTTACTCCTGTATTTCCTGTGAGACCTATGTTCCCTGTTGGACCTTGTACTCCCGTATTTCCTGTAATACCCGTATTGCCTTTCACACCTGTGTTACCTGTTGCCCCTGTCGGCGCTATTACTCCTGTTACTCCAAAAATACCAGGACTCGTCATAACTAAAACATTTCCTGTCGTACCTGTTACTCCTGTCGGATAAGTTATATTTCCTATTTTTGCTGTTCCTGTTATTACAACATTACCGCTAACATTAAGCATTTCTGTTGGTATTACTCCTATCCCTACCTTTCCTCCAAAATAAGATTTTGCTGTTCCTGTATATATTGAATAATTTGAATTATGCCCAGAGGTTTGATTTGTTATGAATAATCCATAGTTATTATGATAATTTGCAGCCGTACCAGCCGGATTTGAAATGAATATTCCAAAATTATTTGCAACTTCACCTCCATCATTTAAATTTTTTATATATGTTCCATAAAAATTATCAAGTGTTCCAGAAGATGCGTGTTTTGCATTTGACTGAATACCCGCTATATGTCCATTATTATTTGTACCTGTTGTATAACCTTTAATATCCAGCATTGCTACAGATCTGGCATTAGATAAATTATGTGAAGTATATATCGTAAACGGATGGTGATTAGTGTCACTTGCAACACAGGCAGAGGTAAGCCAGAAACATTCTCCGAAATTATTTTCTCCGAGAATATCAGTTCTGCCAACAGCATTAATATTTAAGTTTCCTGTTGCCCCTAATAAAAAATCAGCATAATCTGAAGATGCATCAATAGAATCATTATAAGTTAATCGCAAACAATTCCCGTTCTTCTCATTAACTTCTAATTTCATTTGAGGAACCAGCTTACCTATTCCTACATTCCCTGTTCCTCCGGAATTATAAATATTATCTGAAGAAACCCATCCTAAAGATGCGCCGCCATAATATAAAGTATTACCTGTGTTACCTGTGGCACCTACTACTCCTGTTTCACCATTTACTCCTGTCGCACCTGTATTCCCTTTTGCACCAGTTACACCTGTATTCCCAGTGTTACCCTGTATCCCTTGCGGACCTGTTGCTCCTGTTATACCTGTTGAGCCCTGAACACCTGTGTTGCCTGTTACACCCTGTAATCCTGTCGGGCCTATTACACCCTGAACTCCTGTATTGCCTGTTATTCCTTGCAATCCTGTATTACCCTGTATTCCCGTATTTCCAGTTGTTCCTTTTATTCCTGTTGGTCCTGTTACACCCTGAATCCCTGTGTTACCTGTTATACCTTGCAATCCAGTATTACCCTTTGGACCTGTGGCTCCTGTCGGGCCGGCTATTCCTTGAGCACCTGTATTTCCTTGTATCCCTTGTATCCCTTGTATCCCCTGTATTCCTTGCGGACCCGTATTACCTGTAACACCATTCATTCCCTGAATCCCTGTATTTCCTGTAGCTCCAATATTACCCTGTATACCTTGCAAACCGGTGTTTCCTGTTGCGCCTTTTGTTCCTGTTATTCCCTGCAAACCTGTATTACCTGTAGATCCCTTAACACCTGTGTTTCCCTGCATGCCTGTACTACCGGTCGCACCTTTTGCACCTGTCGGCCCCTGTGGGCCTGTAACTCCTGTTATTCCCGGCACTCCGCATTTATCTGCATAAAGAGCATACGGAACACTTATAAATTGTGTTGTGCCTAGAGTGATATAATCTGACCCTCCGCTTTTGTCAAGCTCAACCTGTATGTATTTCTTCAAGCCGTTGCCCCAACCTATAGCATCAAAACTTCCTGAAACAACATTACCTCCTCCAATCTCCAGATTTATCAATCCAAAATTATTTGTACTTGTACTATGAGTTTCCTGATAAACAATATTTCCTGTTACGGATAACTCCCTGATGCTTATTCTCAGGTTTACAGGCTGGCTGGAAATTATCTCTCCCGAATTGTTTCTTACCACAGCCTGATAGTCAAATTTCTGCGGAGACTGGGCATTTGCGCTTAATATAAATACAAAATAAACTAAAAAAACAATTAATTTCCTATTGATTTTCATATTGTATCTTTTATTGTTAACATGACAAAATTAACTAAATAAATTATTTTTGATAATTTAACGTGGAAAATTCAAAATCTGAATGTTAAATATTTTTTTACCTTTGTTAAAGTTGTTTTTAAATCAAATATTATTATTAAGAATGCGTTTTACGTTTTTTTTCTTCTTAAGTATAATCTTTTCCGGATGTATTCAAACACCTGAGTTGGTTGGCGTTAAGGATTTTAAATTTTCCATGATTAATGATTCCGTCGTTACAACAGAATCAAAAATTTTAATTAAAAATAATAACAAATATGACATCAATATCCATAATTTCAGTTATGACATATATATCGGCAGCCAAAAGATAGGAAAGGGGTTTTCTTCTGATGATAATAATAAACTTAAGTCAAACGAAATCTCTGAGGTTCATGTTTTGTCAGAATTTTTTATAAATAAATTAGAAGACTTTTTGTCAGACACAATCACCAAAGATTCTATTCCGATAAAATTTAAAGCTAATTTCAGACTGACATTTTTTAAAATTAAAGCCAAGCGGGATTATTGTTTTTTTCAAAATGATGATGAATTAATCGCTTTATTTTTCAACTCAGAAACAATTTCCGATTTCCTCAAGGTTAAGAGTGTCAAGCCTGTTAACGGTGATCTGGAAAAAACCACTTTATTAATAGAAATGGAACTGATCAATAAATTTCCGGTCGATTTTGTAATTGAAACCATAAACGTGAATGTTTTTAACAATAAAAACAGCGATACTCCATTAGGCAGCGGAGATATTAAGAATCAAATCAGCGTAATTAAAAACCAGAATGTATTGATCCCCTTTGATGTTACAATCAATAATATTAATTCAATTTCTTCTGTTTTTGAGAAAATACAGACCAATGATCCAAAATACTATATAAAAGGTAATGTAACCATTATCTTAAATGACAAACGCATATTTTTACCTATACAGTTAGAAATGCCAATGCCAGGCAGATAAATTTAAATATTGTTCAAGGCGCCGGTTTTATCGCATTACTATCCGGTTTATTTTCCTTAGGTTGTTCATTTTGTTTTTCTGTTGCCGGATCTGTGGATACATTGTTTTTTTCAGGTTCTTTTTTTTGGATTGATTCTACAGTATCTTTTTTATTTTCAGTTACTTTTTGATTGTTCTGAATCTTTCCGGATTTGTCTGATTTTTTATTCTTGTCTTTTAAATCATCTGGTTTATATTTTTCATTCTGGATTTCAGGTTTGATATCAGTATTTGTTTTATCAGCATTGTTTTTTTTCTCAGTATTATTAGTTGGTTCAGCCGTTGTTTCTTTAAGTTTTGAATTATCTGTCTGCCCATGATTTCTGAAAAATAACCAGGCGGCAATTACAAGGAAAATAAATAATGCAAGTCCGATCAGGCTGTATTTATTTTTGCTTTTAGGTTGTTCCTGTAGTTGAGCAGGAGTTTCATTCTCTCTGACTTTAACCAGGTAAAGGCTGTAATTATCCTTTGTCTTTCCTTCACATTGCTCAATGATAAAGTTAATTATTTCCTTTTCAGAAAAGTTATTGCTGCACAAATAAGAAATTTTATCATCCGTTATATTCTCCATGACTCCATCTGTACACATAAAAAAGAAATCATTCTTCCTGACATCTGTGAGTTCTTTTATATCAGCTCTTACAGCATTTTCTGAACCCTGCACTGCTTTCAGAATCATATTTTTTCTCGGGTGGGTTCTGGCTTCTTCTTCGCTTATCTCTCCTGTGCCTATGAGATGATTAACAAGGGAATGATCACGGCTTTTGAAAATAATCCTGCCTTCTCTGATCTGGTATATCCTGCTGTCACCAGCCCATACAACAAGACAATTATCCGGATTAACAACAAGCAAAGTAAGAGTAGATGCCATACCATTGCTGCCCGGGTGCTGACCAATATATTCATCCATTTTCTTTTCAGCAAAAATAATGGCATTTCTTATATCATCCTGTGTATATCTCTTTGTATTTAATCCAAATAAGTATTGCGGAATGCCCGACGATAAAATACCTGAAGCCACTTCACCTTTATTGGCTCCTCCAACCCCATCACAAACAAGAAAAACAGCATCATTTTCAGTTGCTTTATCTTTTGCAGGGTATATGGAGTCCTCATTATTGTTCCTTCCCCCTATTTCATTCAGGGACTGAGGCCGGTTAATCAGTATTTTATTTTTCACGATTACTGATTTATAACTGTTAAATATTTATTTTTTTCTTAAATTTGAACAAATTTAAAAATTAATTCATTATGAAAGCTATCAAACTTTTTTTATCAGGGCTTTTAGTTGTTATCTTATGCTCATTAACGCTAAAAAGTACATTTGAATATGAATTAAAGAATGACAAGTTAAATCGCACAAAGGGAAAAATCCCTGCAAACATTACATTCAGCTATGACTGCATTCTTACAGATCCTTTCGCTTCAGCTACATTTGCCACAAACAATGCTGAAGTAAAAGCTGTTCAGATGGCACCGGGTGAAGTTACTGTTGAGGAAGAGAATAAATATGGTGATGACATGTATCAGGAGCTCCTGAAAGATAATAAATTTATTACATCCGGGCCAATGTATGATGCCCTGAAGAAGATGACCGACGAACTGCTTGCTGCACGGCCAGATGATTGTTCCAAACTGAAATACACGATACATATTATAGAAGATACAACCGTAAATGCATTTACTGCAGGCGGACACATTTTTGTATATACCGGTTTAATACAAT
>CAZSJF010000168.1:5567-6621 GCA_964606705.1 uncultured Bacteroidales bacterium | reverse complement strand
GTGTTACAATATTGAATCAAATTATGTGTCTTTCTGCGATACAGGGATATTTAGTGTATATTTTGCCACAGATGCCGGACAGTTTGAAAAAACAAATCTTCTTATCAGGAAGGAACTGAAAAAGTTCAGGGAGCAGAAGCTTGGCACATTACAGCTTTCAAGGGCAAAACAGCAGCTCATGGGCCAGCTGGCAATATCTTATGAGTCGTATGTCAGCGAAATGCTGTATATGGGAAAAAGCATTATTGTTGAAGATAAGGTTGACACGATGCAGGAGTTGAACAGAAAAATTGAAAGTATCACTGCAAACGCGGTTTCAGATATTGCCAATGAGATTTTCTGTGAGAAAAAATTAAGCATGTTAACATATAAACCTAATATGCAATGATAGATCATGGGTTAGAGAGATATGCTGAAGAACATTCCCAGCCGGAACCGGAAGTTTTATACAGGCTTTTCAGGGAGACCAACCTGAATGTATTGCGCCCGAGGATGCTTTCAGGGCACATGCAGGGCTTATTGCTGCAGATGCTCAGTTATATGATAAAACCGGAACATATACTGGAAATAGGTACTTATACAGGGTATTCCGCTATATGCCTTGCCAGGGGGCTGAGAAAAAACGGCACTCTGCATACAATTGAAATAAACAGGGAACTTGAGGACATCATAAAAAAATATATCAGAAAAGCCGGATTGGATAAAGTTGTTAAACTTCATATAGGTGATGCGATTAAAATAATCCCCGGAATGAAAAATAAGTTTGACATTGTATTTATTGATGGCGACAAGAAAGAATATTTAAAGTATTATAAGCTGGTTTTCAGTAAAGTGAAAAAAGGCGGGTTCATAATTGCAGACAATGTCCTGTGGAGCGGTAAAGTGGTTAATAAACCAGATATGAATGATAAAGAAACCCTTGCTATAATTGAATTCAACAAATATGTCGGTAAAGACAAAAAAGCAGAGAAAATTTTACTTCCTTTCCGCGACGGATTGATGATAATATCGTCATATCTTTCTTATTATCATCAATCCGTCGCGGAAAGGAAGT
>CAZSJF010000168.1:0-5557 GCA_964606705.1 uncultured Bacteroidales bacterium | reverse complement strand
TGATGATACTAAGTAAGATATTACGATATAATGATCCGTAATTCTCGCAGGCTTTAATGAAATTTGATTAACAATTATTGTTTTAATTGTCAATTTCTTATCTTTGCAGTCCGTTTTTTGTATTAAGATACAAAGAAAGTAAATGATAAAATGGAAAATAAAAAGTTAAAAAAACATACTTCAGAAGAAAGCACCGATATTCCCGATAAAGAAAGTGCAGGAGAGATACAGGATTCAAACAATGAATCACATGAAAGTATTGATGAAGGTGTTAATATATCCTTTAATAAAAAAGTGTCTTCCAGAGTAAGCATAACTGAAAGGAAAGCCCAGGAACTGCTTGATAAGATAAAAGTTTCGGACATAGTCGAAAAAGTGGAAAAAAAACAGCAGGAGGATGAAGAGGCCAGGGCTGCAGCCAGACTGAAAGAAGAAACTATTATCGAAGAAAAAGATTATAAGAGTTTCTCAAAAGAGGAACTTGTAAATGCACTTGAAGAACTGCTCAAAACGGAAGATATCATTCTGATTAAAAATGATGTGTCCCTTATAAAAGTTGCTTTCTGGGAAAAGATAAAGAGTGAAAAGGAAGAGAAAGTTGAAAAATTTATTGCCGGAGGCGGTGAAATGAAAGATTTCAAGCCGAAACCTGACCCGGTAGAAGAAAAATTCAATGATGTATTCAACATATATAAGGAAAAACGAAAAAAACAACTGGAAGGACAGGAAAAAGATAAGGAAAAGAATCTTGAGGCAAAAAAACAAATTCTTGAACAGATAAAAAAACTTATAGAATCTGAAGGAAATCTCAAGAGAACTTATGATGACTTTAAAGAATTACAGGATAAATGGAAAGAAATAGGCCAGATTCCGAGGAAAGAGATACAGAATTTGTGGGAAAGCTATCATTTCCTGGTGGAAAAATTCCTTGACAAAGTAAAGATCAACAAGGAGCTTAAAGACCTGGACCTGAAAAAGAACCTTGAAAAGAAAATGGAACTGTGTGAAAAAACGGAAGAGCTTATCCTCGAACCGTCCATCAACAAGTCATTTAAGCTTTTGCAGAAATACCACGATGAATGGAGGGATATAGGCCCTGTTGCACAGGATAAAACAGAAGAGATATGGGAACGCTTCAGGTCGGCTACAGAAAAAGTGAACCAGCGGAGGAAAGAACATTATTCGCATTTAAAAGAAGAACAGCAGAATAACTATCTTGCAAAAGTTGCTTTATGTGAAAGAGCAGAGGAAATAGTCAATTCCGTGGTGGAAAATGAGGAGGGGTGGAGAGCTAAAACCGAACAGCTTACGGAATTGCAGAATACATGGAAAACCATCGGTTATACTCTGAAAGAGCATAATGATGCTATATGGGAGCGATTCAGAGGTGCAATGAATTCATTTTATGAAAGCAAAAAGGAATTTTATGGTAAGATAAATGAAGAGCTGCTCACAAACTATAATAAGAAATTAAATCTGTGTGTGCAGGCTGAAGCTATTCAGAATAACACCAACTGGAAAAAGACAACAGAAGATTTTCTGAATATACAAAGGGAATGGAAGGAAATAGGGTCGGTGCCGAGGCAGCACTCCGATGCTATATGGAAAAGATTAAGGTCCGCATGTGACACTTTCTTCAACAACAAAGCCGCTTTCTTTAATAACAGGGGAACAATAGAGCAGGATAATCTGAATCTGAAACATGAACTGATAAATAAAATAAAGGCGTATGTTTTCAGTGACGACCACCAGCAGAACCTTAAAGCCCTTAAGGATTTCCAGAGGGAATGGATGGATATAGGTTCCATACCTGTCAAAGATAGGGATAATATACAGAAAGAGTTCAGGGATGCTGTTGACAAGCAGTTTGAAAAACTCAACCTCAGCCCTGTTGAAAAGAATACACTGGCTTTCAAGACAAAACTTGAATCCATTAAAGATTCTCCTGATGCAAAAGAGTTTATAATGAATGAGAGAAGATTCATTACTAATAAGATAAGCGCTCTGAAAAAAGAAATACAACTGTTTGAAAACAACATGGGATTTTTCGCCCAATCCAAAACCGCAGATGTACTGAAAAAACAGTTTGATGATAAGATAGCCAAAGCAGCAGAAGAGATAAAAGTGCTGGAAGAAAAACTCAAATTCATTTCCGCCCAGGCTCAGAGTAAATAGTTTCTCTTGTAACTATTGTGTTCCAATCAATCAAACCTTATAGCCCTTACCGGAGATATTCTTGTAATAATGTAAGAAGGGATAATAAGTATCAGAAGGCATATAATTATTGTGCCGAGGTTGATATACAGTATATTTAAAATGTCGAGGTTTACAGGCACAAAAGACATAAAATAAGATTCCTGCGGCAGTTTCAGTAAATGGAATTTATATTGGATTATACAGATGAGAAGTGCTATAGCATTTCCCCACAACAATCCTTTGCTTAATAAGTGGAACGCATTATATAGGAATATTTTTCTTATATGCCCGTTTTTATAACCGAGAGCCTTTAAAATCCCTATCACACTTGTTTTTTCAATTATCAGTATCAGTAATGTTGATATCATGGTTATTGTTGCAACCAACAGCATAAGCGCAAGGATGATAACGACATTCATGTCCTGCAGGTCGAGCCAGTCGAATATCTGGGGATTAAGCTGTTTTACAGTGCTTGAGTTAAGGTTATAACTTATGTTTTTGTAAATATATTTTCCCCATTTATCAAGGTCATTGAAGTTGTCAATATACACTTCAAAGCCTCCTACCTGGTCTTTATCCCAGTCGTTGAGTTTCTGGATATGTGCAATGTCAATAAAAGCATACATCTTGTCAAATTCCTCAAACCCTGTTTCATAAATGCCGCATACTTTGAACTTCCTCATCCGCGGGGGCTGCTGGATGAAATATGTTACAACATCATCGCCGACCTTTATTTTCAACTTTGAAGAAAGATATTTTGAAATGACTATTTTATCCGATTTGATGGAGTCATTTGCTTTTATTTTGAATATTGTACCTTTTACTATTCTTTCTTTGAAAAAGTCCCAGTTATAGTCGCTTCCGACACCTTTCAGCACAACGCCTTCTATCTGGTCGGCAGTCTTTATAATGCCGGCTTTCAGTGCAAAAACCTGGATATGTTTTATTCCCGGCATTGTATTAAGGGAAGGGTAGAAATTCTGTTTTTTGCTTACAGGCTTTGTCTCGTAAGAAGAGTTAAGGTCGTAATTGCCTATCTGTATGTGGGAATTGAATCCTATGACTTTGTCGCGTATCTCTTTTTTGAAACCTGTTACTATTGCAACGGAAACGATCATGACGGCAATGCTCAAGGCAATACTGATAATGGCCACCCTTATGATAGGGTAGGAGAAATTTGCTTTGTCTTTGCTGAACAGCCTTTTTGATATAAAATATTCAGTGTTCAAAATCAGGGATTAATTTTTTAACAAAAATATCAATAAATTTTAAACTACTGTACAAAATATATTTATGATAATGAGAATGAAATATTTTTCCTTTGTGAAACTCTGTGCAAAACTTTGTGTACCTTTGTGTAATAGCTATTGCACAAAGTCACTCAAAGAAGTCACAAAGGCACACAGAGAAAGATAAATATATATTTTTAATTATATAATATTGTCATTTCAATAATTTTGATAAGATTTATATAGAAATGTACAGTAGTTTAAATAAATTTACATAATTTTCAATTGCAAAAAGTATAAATTTGTTTTATGGTAATAAATATATGCCATTAAAGATTTTTAAAATGTTCAAATATATGGTTAAAATTAAAATAACAGCCATTTTTTTCGGCCTGATTGGTTTGCTGAACTTTCCTGTACATGCACAGGAGATTACAAATATAATTATTACTTCGGAAGATATTAGAACAGGTGCTGAGCGTACAAATCTCTATTTCCCGCTTCTGAAAGGCAAAAATGTTGCTGTTGTTGCCAACCAGACGTCGATGGTAGGAAAAACCAATCTTGTTGACACATTGCTGAACTCGGGCATCAAAGTAGTAAAGGTATTTTGTCCGGAGCACGGATTCAGGGGAGAAAAAAATGCAGGCGAGCATTTCGCCAGTTATATTGATGAAAAAACAAAACTTCCTGTCATCTCCCTATACGGCAAAAATAAAAAACCGAAAAAAACCGACATGAAAGATGTGAACGTTGTGCTTTTCGACCTTCAGGATGTAGGTGTCAGGTTTTACACATACATATCAACAATGCATTATGTCATGGAGGCATGTGCTGAGAATAATGTGGAATTCATTGTCCTTGACAGGCCGAATCCTAACGGATATTATGTAGACGGCCCTGTCCTTGAAGAAAAATATAAATCATTCGTGGGAATGAATCTTGTTCCCATAGTTCACGGAATGACCGTGGCGGAATATGCATGCATGATAAACGGAGAGGGATGGCTTAAGAACGGGATCAAATGCAACCTGAAATATGTTACTGTTGATAATTACAATCACACCTACCTGTATGTATTGCCTGTAAAACCTTCGCCAAATCTTTCCAATATGAATGCCGTTTACCTGTATCCGTCGCTGTGCCTTTTTGAAGGTACTGTTGTCAGCGTCGGCAGGGGAACGGATAAGCCTTTCCAGATGATAGGGCACCCTCAGCTTACAAATACGAGCATTTCATTTACACCAAACAGCATAGAGGGAGTTTGCACAGACCCTTTGTATAAAGGAATACAATGCAACGGCTACGACCTCTCCGAATTTGTTGATGTATATCTTAAGAATTCCAGGAAACTGTATCTTTTCTGGCTGATGGAAACTTATAAGCAGCTGAAGGACAAAACACAGTTTTTTAATTCGTATTTTGATAATCTTGCAGGCAATGCAACATTAAGGCAGCAGATAATGCAGGGTATGAGTGAGGAAGATATCCACAAAAGCTGGGAAAGCGGCATCAGCAAATTCAAGAAGATAAGGAAGAAATATCTGTTGTATCCGGATTTTGAATAAAACTGATTATAAGATTAGTATGAAGTTGCAAACTTCTCTTTATTTGAAAATAGTTATATCAATATCTTTATTGTTGTCATGCTATTTGTCACAATCTCAGGAAATATCTCCTGTTATCTTTTATATTAAAGATAGTGTTAAAACTATAAATCCGATAGTAAAGAACGAAGAAATTATACGTTTATTAAGAAGTAATATATTTAATAAAAAATTAAAATTTAAGATATTTATTATTAATAATTCTAATAACAATAGAATTATGTATTATATAGATAAACTTGTGCGTAAGTCATATAATAAAGAGAATACATATTTTGGCATTAGTTTTAAATTTGAATATGAAAATGGGGATATTATTGAGCCAGGTTTTTTTCCATCTTCTTATAAAAGTTTATCAGAAAAAAGAAGGGAAAAGTTAACCGATAAAAGAATTAAAAGAAAAAATAAAATATTTCGTTCAATAAACAAAAATAATAATAAATTAATTAGAAGCATTAATAGAATTTCTTTTAAAAAAAACAAAAAATTGAAAGCATCTTTATATTATAGATAGTTTAAAAGAAG
>CAZSJF010000167.1:2122-6645 GCA_964606705.1 uncultured Bacteroidales bacterium | reverse complement strand
GTGTTGGGTGTGTTTGGTGGGTTTTTTGCCTTCTTTTATTTCTTTTCTTAAAGCATTAATAAACAATTCAGGATTTAAGCCCTGCCCTTTTATAAGAGAAATAAGCTTTCCCGGGTTTTTATGCATCTCATGCATCACGAACACAGGAATGTGAGGGTTATTCTGCAGCATTGTAATGTAGTTCTCAACAAAAATTTCTATCTTTTTTAAGAAAGGAGCATCTGAAGCCATAGCTTCTGCCACTTTAGGAACAAACCTGCTAAATGCTTCCACAAAAACCGCGTCGAACAACTTCTCCTTGCTCCTGTAGTAATAATGAAGCAGTGACTTGTTAATACCGGCATGGTCTGCAATCTCCTGCATTCTGGCACCGTCAAGGCCTTTCTCCACGAAAATCTCTTTTGCAGATTCCAGTATCAGCTGTTCTGTATTTTTGTTTTTAGCACTCATTTAACCACATGGTTTATCCAAATGGTCAAAATTAAAAAATAAAATTATCATTTGCAAATTCTTTTAATAAAAAATAATACTTTTGAAATAATATATAAAAAGGTTTAAATTTGTTTTATGATAAAGACAGAAAACGTATATAAATCTTACGGCGATTTAAAAGTTCTCAAGGGCATAAGCATAGAGGTCGGGAAAAGTGAAATTATTTCAATTGTCGGAGCTTCTGGTGCAGGGAAAACAACATTGCTGCAGCTTATAGGCACACTGGACAATGCCGACAGCGGCACTATTAAAATAGATAATCAGGATATATCTAAAATCTCCAGCAATAAATTATCCGAATTCCGGAACAAAAAGATAGGTTTTGTATTTCAGTTCCATCATCTTCTGCCTGAATTTACCGCTCTTGAAAATGTGTGTATTCCTGCCTTTATCGGCAAAGTACCAAAAAAAGAAGCAGAAAAAAAGGCTAAGGAACTGCTTGAGTTTTTAAATTTATCAGACAGGCTTGACCACAAACCCTCAGAACTTTCAGGAGGTGAACAGCAGCGTGTTGCTGTGGCCAGAGCTTTGATAAACAATCCCGCAATAGTGCTTGCTGACGAGCCTTCAGGAAACCTTGACTCCGCTTCTGCCGAGGAACTGCACAAACTGTTCTTCTCGTTAAGAGATAAGTTCAAGCAAACTTTTGTAATCGTCACACATAATGAAAAACTTGCAAATATGGCTGACAGAAAGCTGACTATGAAAGACGGTATTATCGAAAATTAACAAAACAATAGACATCTTTCCAATTAAAAAAAGTATAGGAAAATAAAGAACACCGAACACAGAATATAGAATAATGAATTAAATTTATGAACGAAGAAAAAAGTAATAAAAAAAGTTTGATTTAGAAAATAAAACTTCGACATTCATTATTCCTTGTTCAGTGTTGGATATTACATCAAAGTATAAGTATTGATGCGAAATAGATGTAAAAATTAAAATAAAAAAGATATCTAAATGATAAAAAAGTTTCAGAATATTATTGAAAAAGCATGGGATGACAGGAAACTTCTTGAAAAGGAAGAAACCAAAGAAGCTGTAAGGAATGTCGTCTCACTGCTTGATGAAGGCAAGATACGTATTGCCGAGAAAGTAAATGATAACTGGATTGTCAACGAATGGATAAAAAAGGCAGTGATACTGTATTTCCCTATACAGGATATGCAGACTATTGAATTCGGCCCTTTTGAATACTATGATAAAATAGGAGTCAAGAAAAATTTCAAGGAAAAAGGGGTACGTGTAGTACCTCAGGCCATTGCACGTTATGGCTCCTTTGTTGCAAAAGGAGTTATTATGATGCCTTCGTATGTCAATATAGGCGCTTATGTTGACAGCAACACCATGATAGACACATGGGCTACAGTGGGATCCTGCGCCCAGATAGGCAAAAATGTCCATCTCGGAGGCGTGGGCATAGGAGGAGTGCTGGAACCTGTCCAGTCGGCACCTGTCATCATTGAAGACGGTTGTTTCATCGGCTCCCGCTGCATTATCGTTGAAGGCGTGAGAATAGAAAAAGAATCGGTGCTTGGGGCAAATGTGGTCATAACAATGTCAACAAAAATTATTGATGTGTCGGGCAGTAAGCCTGTGGAATATAAAGGTGTTGTCCCTGCACGTTCTGTGGTTATTCCGGGTTCATATACAAAAAAATTCCCCGCAGGAGATTACCAGGTATCCTGTGCTTTGATCATAGGCAAAAGAAAAGAATCCACCAACCTGAAAACCTCGCTCAATGATGCTTTGAGGGAATACAAAGTAGGTATTTAACTGTTTAATAAGATATTGATGAGTAACAGGAAAAGAAATGTCGCACTTCTGTCAGTAGGGTCAAACTCTGTACTGATTATATTAAAACTGATCATCGGTATTATATCAGGTTCTGTAAGTATAATTTCCGAGGCAATACATTCCATGATGGACTGGATAGCATCTGTTATTGCTTTTGTTTCTATTAATATTTCCGGAAAGTCACCCGACAAAGAACATCCTTACGGGCATGAGAAAGCAGAAAATATATCAGGAGTAATAGAAGGTATTTTAATCATGGTAGCTTCTATATGGATTATTTACGAAGCTGTTATTAAACTTATTGACAAAAAGCCGATAGAATCCATGTCTCTTGGTATCGGCATCCTGGTAATGTTTATTTCAGCAGTTATAAATATAATTGTATCAAAAAAATTATACAAAGTCGCAAAAGAAGAGGATTCTGTTGCCCTAGAAGCCGATGCATTGCATCTCAAAGCTGATGTATATACTTCGTTAGGCGTAGGAGTAGGATTGCTGCTTATATGGATTACGGGGTATCATTTTCTTGACCCCATAGTAGCTATGCTTGTTGCCGTGTTTATTATGAAAGAAGCCATTGAACTTATAAAAAATGCTTTCAGCCCGCTCATGGACCATAAACTTTCTGATGAAGAAGAACAGATAGTAAAAGATGCCATTGAAGTTTATAGAAGTAAGTTTATTAATTATCATGACCTTCGAACCAGAAAATCAGGAAAAATAAGGCATATAGATTTTCATCTTGTATTTCACAAATTCGTCACTCTGAAAGATGCACACGACATGTGTGATAAAATAGAAGATGAGATTAAAAACAAAATTTCCGACAGCAGGATAATTATTCATCCTGAAGTTTGTGATGAAAAATGTAATTGTAAATAGATTGACCTGCCTATAAAGTTTTCCCCTTCAGATAATCAATTAGGAACAAAACTTTTTAATATTTTCATAGCAGTATCTTCTGCGTCTTCCCTGTAACTTATCCATACATACAAACTTATTTCAGGATAGTCAGGGTCTTCAATCAGTATCAATAAAACCGGAAAATCATCAACATAACCTTCAACAAAATACCCCCAGTAATCGTTAAGCTCTGCATCTTGAGTAGATGTCATATCTTCAAGACCATTATCTTTAGCCCAATTTAACAAGTTTATCTGCATTTCTGCTTCTGAAAGATATTCATCCTTACGCGGATAAATAGTTAAAGTAATATCATTATCTCCTGCTTCAAATTTATCTCCTGCACTTTCAGTAACTGAAAAACTTTCAGGGATCTCAAATTTCATTTTGTATGAGTCCCAAGTGTATTCAGTCATAGACTGGGCAAATAATCCATTTGTCAAAGATAAAAAAATTGCCAAAATAAAAATTTTACTTTTCATAGAATTTATAATTTTAGTTTTTTTGCAAATATAAATAATTATTTTTTTCATCTGTATTTTTCAATAACAATTTTTATTTATACCTAAAACATAATTTCTGATAGCCCCTGCCTTTTCGGCCGCTTCACAGCCGCTAAAACCTGTAAGGTCATGATATGTTACATGTTTTTCGTAATTTTTAAGAAAAAAATCTGCCAGCGGAATGTATGACCAGTGCCATTTTTCTTCTTCGTGCCCCATGAGCCTCAAAGAATCTTTCGCCGTATAAACCTGGCAGAAGCCGTACAGATAGGCATTTTCATAAAGCCAACTGTATATTTTCCCTCCTTCTCCCGTTTCGAAATCCTTGTTGTTAAGGCTATATATATCTACATCTGTCCCCCAGTGATGCCGTGAAGTTCCGGGCATAGAAGAATATTTCAATATTACCTTAACTTTTTCAATGGTATCAGTTACATCTTTAGATTTTTTTAATCCGTTCCACTTGTTTTCCCATATCCGCTTCTGACAATCAAAATTTCTTGTCGCCGAAATGATCGTGAGCCTGACACCTTTCTTCATAGCCGCATTATACATTTCCACAAAAGCCTTATAAACCTCTTTCTGCAGATATGTATTTTCCTGTGAGGCATAATCCATGCTTATTCTGACAAAATTACTGTCTTCAGCAGGATTAAATTTTCCAAGGAGGTATTTTTTGTCAATAATTGTATCCTGTAGATCTTCCCGTAATATTTTCACAACTGTATTCTTTGACATCGTATCGGATATAATATTATCAGACCTCAACTCTGCATATCCAGAATCAGCATATTTTAAAACACAACCCCAAACACACCCAACACA
>CAZSJF010000167.1:0-2112 GCA_964606705.1 uncultured Bacteroidales bacterium | reverse complement strand
TATTTTAAAATAACAGCAGCAATAAACACTAACACTACTGTTACGATTACATATAATTTATTTCTCAAGATAATTCTGTTTTCTGTGCTTAAATATTTCAGATAAGCGAAATTATAATTTTGAAACAATATAAGCAAATCCGGTAAGCTGATCAGGAATAAATATCACAAATATCAAAAGGATGTAAATAATGACTTAATGCATTAATGTTACACGTCCTACATACATATGTTCCCAGTTATTGAGGTCGTTAAAATATACGAGGCATGTATAAACCGCATTCGGGCATACTTTGTCTTCATAGGTTCCATCCCATCCTGTGTTTAAATCTTTTGATTCAAATATCATCTGCCCCCACCTGTTGAAAACATACATCTTGTAGTTTTCCTCGCTTATACCTATACCCTTAGGCAGCAATATATCATTCAAGCCGTCATTGTCAGGAGAGAAAGCATCCGGCATATAGAAAGTGAAATCCTTTTTGATCTCCATCATTTTATATACTATATCATTACATCCGAAAGAATTTAAAACTTCCAGGCGTACAGTATAAGAACCAGGCACCGTATAATTATGGACAGGATTCTGAAGTGTTGAAGTATTATCAGGATTACTCTGAGTAGCTGCGGTGCTGGTGGTGATATTAGCAGAATTTACTTCCCCGAAATCCCACTTCCAGCTGACTGCATCAATAGATTCATCATAAAATGTAATTTTCGAAAATATTGCACTTCCGGGATTCGGATTATATGTGAAATCTGCCACAGGCGACGGATATGCTGTTATCATATTATTAAAACTGTATGTACCGGAACAACCGTCTCCCGTTGTTACCTCAAGAGTAATATTATACGTGCCTTCCTGTGCAAAAACATGAGTAGGATCAGCTGAAGCTGATGAATTATTACTTCCCGATAACGGGTCATCAAAAGACCACAGAAAATTTAACCCCTGAGGCGACGAGTTTTCCGCAAAGTTTACTGTAAAAGGCGCACAACCGTTCAGAATGTCTGCTGTAAAACTGACTGCCGGCAAAGGTTTCACTGCAACTGTTATATCATCAAAAGCTGTACACCCCTGATCTGTCACTGTTACAGTATAAACCGTTGTAGCTGACGGCATAACAACAATCGTTGAAGAAACCTGCCCTGTATTCCATAAATATGTTCCGCTTCCAGTTGCACTTATTGTAGCACTGCTGCCTGTGCATATATTAATGTCAGAGCCGGCACTTACTGTTGGTGATATTACATCTACAATCACTTCATCCTGTCCGGAACAACTATTGCCATCTATTACCGTTACCGTGTACATAGTTGTTACAGACGGAGCAACAGATATTGAAGGCACATTGTGGGTGGTGTTCCATAAATACCACACACCTCCGCCGGCATTCAGCTGTACAGATTCTCCCATGCATATTGCAACATCAGCACCTGCATTTGCAACAGGCGAAGAATTAAGAGCCACCGTGACATTATCATCATCAGTGCAACCGTTATTATCGGTAACAGTGACAATATAAACAGTTGTCGAAACAGGGCTTATCTGAATGGAAGCATTTATGCTGCCGTTGTTCCATGCATAATATACACCTCCGGAAGCACTCAGTACCACACTGTTTCCAGTGCAGATATTAACATCACCTCCTGCCTCAGCTACCGGTGAAGGGTTGACAGAAATAATTATTTCATCCGTATTCTTACATCCGTTATTGTCTGTGCCTGTTACAATATAAGTCGAAGTACTTGCAGGCTGAACATTTATTGACCCTGTGGTCTGGGAATTATTCCACACATAGCTGGTTCCGCCATTAGCAGTTATCACAGCTGACTGCCCACCACATATATTCATATCAACCCCCGCATTTATATTGGGCAACGGATTAACAAATACCGTAACATTGTCGGAATTCTGGCATCCACTGGCATCTGTAATTGTGACTGTATATACTGTTGTCAATCCAGGATTTACATTGATACCTGAAGTTGCATCTGATGTATTCCATAAATAATTTCCTGTTCCGCTTGCAGAAAGGTTTACAGAATTACCATTGCAGATGGTTTTGTCTGCTCCGGCACTGACATTAGGCAGAGGATTGACAAACACCGT
>CAZSJF010000166.1:0-6645 GCA_964606705.1 uncultured Bacteroidales bacterium | reverse complement strand
GGTACCACCAAGCACCCGTATCTGCAAATAAGTTTAGCCCACGCTTGGCGTGAGCGTAAAACTTAAATTCTTACAGATACTTAGAAAATTGGTGGTTTTCAGAAGCAAGAATAAAAGCCAACGCTTTTATTTTCTTAATTTTAAAGAACTTATAACTTCAATTAATAAACATATTTTTGCTATGAAGCTAAAACAAATGTATATAAAAAATATTGTAAAACAAAATATTTTTGTTAAAGGATTTTTATAGATAGAATTCTTTGGTAAAATCAGCATATTCCTTAGTATAAGAACCATCCTTCTCCCTCAAGACAAGTTCATGCTTCTGTTGTTTTTTTCTTTTAAATTCAAACTGCATAAGAACCCTGTTTGTAGGTTTGTCCTTCTTTGGTTTTATCTCAAGGATTTTGTTGCAGTATAAACTGTTGATCAAAGCTTTTTGCATAAAGACAAGGCTTTCATTAGATGGCAGGATGATGAAAAATTTTCCGTTTTTTTTCAGCAGGCATTTTACGCCTTCAATGAGTTCATCAAAAGTAAGGCTTATATCATGCTTTGATAAATTGCGGCTGTCATCAGGTGATTTAAGGGAACCGGAAAAATAAGGAGGGTTGGTTGCGATAATATCATATTTTTTATTTTGTTCCCTGTAGAATTGCTGGAAAGAAATGTTGTGAACATTTATCCTGTTATGCCATTTGCAGTTCTCTGCATTTTCTTTTGCCTGTTCTGAAGATTTGTTATCAATTTCCACTGCATCAATCACAGCATTTGTTTTCTGTGCGAGCATGATCGCTATGATACCGCAGCCCGTGCCTATGTCAAGTATAGTTTTAGCATCTTCATTTATCCATGCTCCGAGCAGAACTGCGTCTGTGCCGACTTTCATCGTGCATCTGTCGTCGCAGATGCTGAATTGCTTGAAACGGAAAGTGTTACTCATTGATAATAAATTGTATATATTCAAAAAAAAATCTGCGGTCTTTGCGGAAAATCTTTGCGTCCTCTGCGTGAAACAAAAAATTATTCATTATTTTTATAATATAAATCTCACGCAAAGTTCGCTAAGAATACGCAAAGTACGCAGAGAATCACTTTTGTTTATTTCATTTAGCATTGATAATTGCCACTTGCTGTGCTACATTTTCCGCCATAACCATGAATGCTTTGGCTTCAACGGAGTCATTCTGCATGACAGCAGGAACGCCTTCATCTCCTGATTCGCAAATACTCTGTATTATTGGTATTTGTCCGAGAAAAGGAATTTTAAGGCTTTCAGCAAGTTTTTTGCAGCCTTCTTTGCCGAAAATATAATATTTATTGTTTGGCAATTCTGCAGGGGTGAAGTAAGCCATGTTTTCCACCAGTCCCAGAACAGGTACATTAATAGCTTCGCTTCTGAACATGCTGACTGCTTTAATTGCATCAGCGAGAGCAACTTTCTGGGGAGTGCTGACAACAACGATTCCTGTAACTTTAACTTTTTGTACAAGCGTGATCTGGATATCTCCTGTTCCCGGAGGCATATCAATTATCATATAATCCAATGCACCCCAGTCGGCATCTGTAAAAAGTTGTGTGAGTGCTCCTGAAGCCATAGGTCCTCTCCATATAAGGGCTTTTTCTTTGTCAACAAAGAATCCCATTGACAGCAGATGTACGCCATGCCTGACAATAGGTATTATCTTGTTTTTTCCGTTGCTCTCGATAACATGAGGAGCTTCATCTGTAACGTCAAACATAAGCGGTATGGAAGGCCCGTAGATATCTGCATCTATCAGTCCGACTCTTGCACCTGTTTTTGCCAGGGCAACGGCAAGATTGGATGCAACAGTGGATTTGCCTACACCGCCTTTTCCTGAAGCCACGGCAATAATGTTTTTAACATCGGGCAGTATTTCTTCTTTCTGCTGTGTCCTGGCAGAGGTAACCTTAGAGGTTACATTAACAATGACTTCAGCTTCTTTGTTAACATATTTATGAATAGCATCGATGCAGTCATTTTTGATTTTGTTTTTCAACGGGCATGCGGGAGTGGTAAGCACAAGAGAAAAACTTACTTTTTTCCCGTCAATCTTAATATCGTCAATCATGCCGAGTGAAATCAGGTCTTTCCTGATATCAGGGTCATCAACATGCCGTAAAGCGTCTGTTATCTGTTCCTTGCTGTAAGCCATATTCAAACATATTTATCTGCAAACGTACATAAAATAACTTTTATGCACAAGTGGTGTTAAGATAATTCCACGGAAGGATCCCAGAAGTATTTTTTAAAATCAATGATCCTGTCATTTCTGATTTTTATGCCTTCATTTTCGAGTAATTGCTGCATTATCTCCGAGCCGCCGAAATGGTGTTTTCCTGTAAGCATTCCGTTTCTGTTCACAACTCTGTGTGCAGGAACATTTTTTGAATATGAGAAAGCCTTGTTCATAGCCCATCCTACCATTCTCGCAGAGCCTTTCGTCCCCAGATAATTTGCTATAGCCCCGTAGCTTGTCACTCTCCCGTAAGGAATTTCACATGCTACCTGATATACAAGTTCAAAAAAAGAGATATCATCAGTGTTTTTTTCTTTTTTCATATATCAGAGTTTATACCAAATAAGGTATTTTATTAAATTTATATGTTTTATTTTACTTTGTGAAACTTTGTGTCTCCTTAGTGTAACTTTGTGTAACCGATAGCTATCGGTTAGCTGTTTCACAGAGGTTCACAAAGTTTTCACAGAGGTTCACGAAGAGATTAAAATATTCATTCGGTTATTTATATTTTTGAATTTTGATTTGCCGCTTTACATCTTACTTTTTGATTTTTTGCATTGATATATCAGCCGATAGAAAAGCAAAGATAAGTTATAGGCAGGTTTTGTTCCAGGAACATTTTTTCGTAAAAAGTCTTAATTTCCTTGGCTCTGTCACAGACTGCCGAGTTATATAAGCCTTCTGTATGTTCAATTAAATTGTATTTGTGTTTTTTTATAACAGCAATGGTGTATCTGAACAGGCTTTCATCATCAGTTTTAAGGTGAATAAAAGCATTTTTTTTAAGGATATTTCTGTATCTGCTCAGAAATTCGGGTGAAGTGAGCCTTCTTTTTATTCCGGAGTTTTTAGGGCGCGGGTCGGGAAAAGTAAGCCATATCTCACTTATTTCATCATGCCCGAAAATATGTTCAATTTGTTCTATCTGTGTCCTTATGAAAGCAACATTGTTAAAATTTTTTTCAGCAGATGTCTTGGCACCCCTCCATAAACGGTTTCCTTTTATGTCAATGCCGATAAAATTTTTCTCGGGATGCTTTTCTGCAAGGCCTGTTGTATATTCTCCCTTCCCGCATCCCAGTTCAAGGACAATGGGGTTGTTGTTTTTGAAATATTCTTTGTTCCACTTGCCTTTCAAAGGAAATTCGTTGAGCAGTTCTTCATAAGTCAGTTGGAATACATTACTGAAACCTGCTATTTCTGCAAATCTTTTTAACTTATATTTAGGCACAGTGATTAGAGTTTGTATATTTATGTTAATAGTTATTTGTTAATTGTTAATCGTTACACAATATCCCGTTTCTTAATAACCAATAACAAATAACGGATAACGAATAACTTTTTTATTTCAGATTACAATAAATATATTACCATGAAGATTCAATTTATTACTTTATGGATAGACATTAATTAGATATTGGTTTTAAACAACCATGCAGATGTATTTACTCTGGAACGTATGTCTTCAAGTTCCTGGCGGGCTTTTGCTTCATTGTCAAAACTGTAATAACTGACGCGCAGAAATCCTGATCCTGATTTCCCGGCGATTTGTGCTTCATAACCTTTTTTCTTAAGCTGCCTTATCAGTTTGTTGGCATTTTCTTCCGACTGGAAACTGCCGGCAATGATATAATATTTTACCTGAACTTCTGTGGTGTTCGTACTGTCCTGCTCGCTGGTTTCTGTTTTTTGTTCTGTAGCTTCAGGAGTTTGAGATTTTTCAATGGTTTTTACTACCGGTACAGAAGCAGTTTCTTTTTTAATCGCTTTATCCGTCTTAATTAAAGTATGAGCCTTTTCTATCAGGGAAGAACAATTTACAGCGCAGCTTGTATATACATTTTTAACAATGGCAGGTTTCAGAAAACCGAAGACTATCAGTGCTATTACAGGCAGAGATACCAGTACAGTATTCCTCACGCTTTTTGATATTTTGGGTTTCCGGGCTTCTTTAATTTCTGCAGGGGGCTGAACGGACTGTTGTACGGCAGGTTTCTGCTCAAGCCTTTGACTTTGCTTATGCGCCATGCGTTTTACAGGCATAGAACTGATATTTGTCAAACCAAAAGAATCCAGAAGGTAATTTACAGTTTCATCAGGTTCAAACTGCATCTTTTTTTCATCATTGAAAGACAGAACCCCTATATTTTGCAAAATAATCTTTTCATTCCTGCGGGTGAGTTTATATCTGATTTCTTTAACAAAGTCCTCAATTATTGCGATTGACTTATCATAAGGAATGTTTTCCGCTCTGGCAATATGATTGGCCAGCAAACCGTCATTAACAGTAAGGTTTGTATTAAAAGAAATGCTTTTGGAAGGAGGGTAGAATGAATGGGAGAAAGGGTCTATCCTGGAAGGTCTGTAGTTTGCAATAAAGCCTCCGAATGCAGGAACGATCACGCAATCGTGTTCATACAACAGTTCGCTTATATATCCTGATAGGTCCTTGTTCATAATTCGGAATCAAATATACAAAATTTCAAAATCAAAAATCAGTCTTTAAATATTTTTTCAATTTTTAACAGATCTTCCGGTGTGTCAACAGAAATGCTTTCAATATCAGTATGCTCAACAAAAATGTTAAATCCGTTTTCAATCCATCTCAGCTGTTCGAGGGATTCTGCAATTTCAAGGTGCGAAGGTGTTAATTTTACTATTGCCTTTAGAATCTGAACTCTGTATGCATATATTCCTATATGCTTGTAATAATCTGCTGCAGTGCACCACTCGTCTTCAGGTTTATCCTTATAATAGGGTATAGGGTGGCGGCTGAAATAAACAGCTTTGTGATTTTTATCTGTGATGACTTTTACAGTATTAACATTAAAAAGTTCTTCCTGGGATGTGATCTTTTTTGATAGAGTTGCTATCTGTACATTTTTATTTTCAAAACATGAAACGACTTTGTCAATCTGGGCCTGTGAAATATAAGGCTCATCGCCCTGTATATTAACAGCGATATCATATTTGTCAGACAAATGTTGAATAACTTCATTGCATCGTTCGGTTCCGCTTTTATGTTCGGCAGAAGTCATTATTACTTTACCTCCGAAGTTTTTGACATGCTCTTGTATTCTTTCATCATCTGTTGCGACAATGACATCTGACAGCATTTTAGAACTTTTTGCTTGTTCATAAACACGCTGTATCATTGTCTTTCCGTTGATCACTGCCAATGGTTTGCCGGGAAAGCGTGTTGAAGAATAACGGGCAGGAATGAGTCCTATGGATTTCATAAATATTTATAATTATTATTTTGTAAAAAAAACAGGTTGCTCTATAATTCAAAAATGAACTGGTTGTATAAAGTATTCTTTAAAGATGATTATTTAAACAATCCGTGAAGTTCTGCATTGACTTTGTTAATAACGACACCCATGTCGTTTGTCTTGCTGGTAAAGTTAATGTTGTCAATATCAAGTATGAGTAGTTTCCCGCTGTTGTACGTTGATATCCATGCTTCATAACGCTCATTAAGGCGGCTCAGGTAATCAAGGCGTATGGAAGTTTCATATTCCCTGCCTCTTTTTTCTATTCTGCTGACAAGTGTCGGAACAGATGACCTGAGATAAATCAGCAGATCAGGCGGTTTTAAAAAAGAATTTATGAGGTCAAACAGAGATTTGTAATTTTCAAAGTCACGTGTACTCATCAATCCCATTGCATGAAGGTTGGGTGCGAAAATATATGCGTCCTCATAAATTGTCCTGTCCTGAACTACGGTCTTGCTGCTTTTCTGAATTTCGGCCAAATGCCTGAAACGGCTGTTTAAAAAATAAATCTGCAGATTGAAAGACCATCGCTGCATATCTTCATAGAAACTGTGCAGGTATGGATTGTCGTCAACACTTTCATAGTGGGCTTCCCATTTGAAATGTTTTGCAAGCAAACCTGTCAGGGTTGTTTTGCCGGAGCCTATGTTTCCTGCTATTGCTATGTGCATAAGTATGTTTTAAATGAGGGTTCCGTCCAACTGAAACAGACAGAACAGTTTTTTTGTGTAAGTTTTATTATTTGATTATTTTTTATGCAAATTTAAGATTTTTTAAAGAAGAAAATAATAAATAAATTAAAATCTTCTATCTGTTATTCTCACGCGGTTTTTCCATGGCATTGTTTATATTTTCTTCCGCTTCCGCATGGACACGGGTCATTGCGCCCTACTTTTTTCTCAACTTTGACGGGCTGGGCACTCTGAGATTCGGAAGTTCTGTTTGTTGACACTCTTTCCACATCTTCCCTGCCGGTTTTCAGGTTGCTCATATCGGTGCGGACAGGCGCAGAGACTTCCCTGACATTGTCGGAAGTCTGAATAGGGAGGTTCCCTTTTGTCAGGAAAGAAACAACTTCTTTGTTTATATCCTGAACCATTTTTCTG
>CAZSJF010000165.1:0-6654 GCA_964606705.1 uncultured Bacteroidales bacterium | reverse complement strand
CTGCAGTGCAACAGGCTTGCATTCTAACCAAGCTGAACTACCGGACCTTGTATGTGTAATATTTAAAGAACAGAGTGCAAAAATAAATTATTTTTCCTTCTTTTGCAAATATAAGATAAATTCTGTTACATTTGAAAAACACTGCATTTAATAACATGAATACTGATCTGAAAACCTGCAAACATTGTTTACTTCATGAAAATGTTCATGGGGTGAGTTTCAATGATGATGGATTGTGTAATTTATGTTCTGACTACAAGTCTTTCAAGCCATACGGCGAAACTAATCTTGTTGAAATTTTTGAAAAAGCCAGAAAGAAGAAACGTGTATATGATGCCCTTGTCCCAATAAGCGGAGGAAAGGATAGTATGTATATATTATATCTTGCTGTTAAAAAATATGGATTAAAAGTCCTTACATATACTTTTGACAACGGCTTTATGAGTGAAATAGCCATAAAAAATATAAATAATGCAATAAAAAAATATAATGTTGACCATAAATGGTACAGATTTGATGAAAAATTAATCTATGAATTATATCGCACATCTTTGATAAATTCAGGAGAGATTTGCGGTATCTGCGGAATAGGGATAGAAGCTGCAACACTTAAAATTTCCGAAACGTGGCATACCCCTTTAATATTGCTTGGCCATACTCCTACAGAAGACAATTCTTTTACTTCTGAAAATATATATGATACGGTCAGGATGAAAGCTATATTGAATGGGAATCCCCGTATTACAAAGGAAGATATAAATCGTTTTCTTATATATCCCAACCGCAATTATATATCAAATTATATTTATACGAGATTAGGTCGTTTTGGAAAAAAAGTATTTCCTATGTATTATATAAATCTTCCTACAGAAAAAGAAATGGCAGAAACTCTTGTTAAAGAAATGGACTGGGAAGAAAAACGGGGTTCAGAATATACAAGGCATTTTGATTGTATTGCAGAACCGTTTACAAATTTTATAAGAGACAAGCGTCTCGGGTATTCAAGGCTTATATGCCACCTCAGCAATTTGATAAGAACTAAAGAGTTTACCCGTGAAAAAGCCATGCAGATTTATGCTGATGATTATAAAAATCCCTTGCCGGCCGATTATGAACTTATTTTGAGAAAATTAAATATAACGGACACAGATATAGATCATATTGTGAAAGTTGATACTGGTAAGTTTGAAAATAAAATATCCAGTGCAAATAAAATTTTTGAAATAATCAGGAATATTGTAAAGAAAAATAAACATTGATATTTTGTCTATTACACCGATATTTTTAATAATGATTTAGTATTCAGATTTTTGTATATAAACAAACCTTATACCTGACAGTGAAAGATATTCGTTTAAATTTATTGTTGTTATTACTGACAATTATTGTTTCCTCTTTTAAGGCAGACAAGAAAGAAGATATAATCTTATGGGATAGTGGATATAAGTTGAAATGGGATGATTTCAAAGGTAAGCCTGATCCTAAATTTAAAGGTGATGCACTGACGTCATCAGGTATAAAATTGACATTAGACAATGACAGCGGAAAGAGTTATGTGGAAATACTTACTTTTTTTGATAGGAAAAAATCATGGGTCAAAAAAAATAAAAATACTGATTACCTCCTGAATCATGAACAGAAGCATTTTGATCTTACCGAAGTTTATGCCTTAATGCTAATGAGGGAGATAGCGGATTATAAATTTAGTTCCGGGAGGAATAAGTATAAAGAAATTAATAAGTTGTATGCGAAAATATATAAACAATTGATGAAAGAACAAAATAATTATGATAAGGAAACCAATCATTCCAAAATAAAAGAAAAACAGGAAGCATGGGATAAAAAAATAGAAGGAGAGTTGGGGGAGTTAATAAAATATAATAATTCAAAAATATTCCTGAAATAAATTTCTGTCAGATGATCAGAAATTAAGGAAGAAAAAAATGAAAAATAAAAAATGATCACATGAAGTATTTTTTAACTATAGCGGCTTCAGATAACAGTGGCGGTGCCGGAATACAGCAGGATTTGAAGGTGGCGGAAGATATGGGATATTGGGGATTGTCTGCAATTACGGGAATTACTGTACAGGATTTTGATAAAGTAAGCAGGATATATCCTGTATCTTCGGAAGTATTGACTGAGCAAATCGAAAAATGTATAAAATCATTTGATGCCAGTGCAGTTAAAATAGGTGCTGTCTGCAGTGATGAAAATATCATCGCAATATCCGGGCTGATAAAAAAATACAAGCTGAAGAATATAGTTCTTGACACAGTGTTCAGCCCTACGAGAGGAAGTGCTTTTATCGGGAAAAAATCCATAGAATTATTCAGGAATAAACTGTTGCCTGTGGTAAGAATAATTACTCCTAACAAAAATGAATTATCACTCTTGTCGGGTAAGAAGATGAATACTCTGAAAGATTGTATTGTGGCGGCAAAAGAACTTTCACTGCGGTATAATTGCGACATATACATAACAGGAGGGCATTTTGACGGGAAAATAATAACAGAAGCCCTTGTTCAGAAAAATAAGGTAACACTATTTGCAAAAGAAAGATTAAATCTGAAATATTCACATGGTACAGGCTGTGCTTTTTCAAGTGCTCTGAGCTGTCTTATTAATGATAATCCTGTAAAGGATTCATGTGAAAAAGCATCTGAATATGTAAGTAAATTGTATAAGAATTTTCAATAATAGCTTTTTTACCTTATTTTTGTATTAGTTTAGTTTTATCCTTATCCTGAATAATGTCTGATACCATTAACATAAAAAATAGAAAAGCGTCTCATGAATATTACCTTCTTGAAAAATTCATTGCAGGCATAAAGCTTACCGGGACAGAAATAAAGTCTATACGCGAAGGAAAAGTAAGCCTTGCTGATTCATATTGCATTTTTAAAGAAGACGAACTTTTTGTGGTAAATATGCATATCTCTGAATATAAATTAGGAACCCACTACAATCATGAGCCTAAAAGAGAGAGAAAATTATTGCTTACCAGAAGAGAATTAAAAAAACTGAATGTCAAATTAAATGAGAAAGGGTTGGCGATTATTCCGACTCTGCTGTTTATAAACGAAAAAGGCTGGGCTAAACTGGAAGTAGCCCTTGCCAAAGGCAAAAAACTTTATGATAAGCGTGAATCCATCAAAAAGAAAGACACCGAGAGAGAAATAGAAAGGATTAAATAATTTTATTTTTTGGATATAAGCATTAACCAAATACTGTAAATTTTATTCCTAAAGGAGTTAATGTTGAAGACTTTGAAATGTATGTTTTCAACAGGTGGGGGACATTGTTGTTTGAATCTAAAGATATTAATATTGGATGGGATGATAAGGATTATGATAATAAACAATGTATGCAAGGCATTTATTTATGGGTCATTTATTATAAAAATCCTGATTCCGAAGGTGAAGTGAGAATTAAAAAACAAAAGATACTTACTTTAATCAAATAGCGTTCTAGCTATTTGTTGTAGGATGGTTTTTTATTATTATTTCAGCAATTTTTTCCATAAGCCACATAGGTGTTGATGTAGCACCACATATTCCTACTGTTTTTACATTAAAAAACCACTCTTTCTTAAGTTCTTTCTGGTCGGAAATAAAATGAGAATTTGAATTTTGAGATTTACATACTTCATAGAGGAATAATCCGTTTGAACTTTTTTTTCCACTCACAAATATTACAACATCATGTTTTTTTGTGAATCCCTTGAGTCTGGGAAACCTGTTTGATACCTGACTGCAGATTGTGTCATTGGCAATGAAATCGCTTTCATAAGCAATATTTGCTGCTTTTATTCTTCTTTTTATCTCTTGCTGAAGCCTGTTGAATTCGTGTGTGTTCTGAGTTGTCTGGGAGTAGAAACGTATAGGTTTTGTATAATCGATTTTGTCAAGATCCTTGTTGTTGTTGATTATTATTGCTCTTCCTTTTGTTTGTCCTACTAATCCGTTTACTTCTGCATGGCCTTCTTTCCCATAAATAACTATTTGCCCTCCTTTTTTCAGCATCTCGTCAAAACCGATTCTTATCCTGTTCTGCAATCTGAGAACCACGGGGCATGAAGCATCTATTAATTCAAGATTGTTTTCGACAGCTATTTTGTACGTTTCGGGAGGTTCGCCGTGAGCCCTTATCAGAATTCTGGAATTGTGTATTTTCTTCAGGTCATCATGGTTTATAATGATCAATCCATTATTCTTCAGGCGTTCAACTTCCATATTATTATGTACGATATCGCCAAGGCAATATAACTTCCCTGTCTTTACCAATTCTTCCTCTGCAGCTTTTATTGCATAAACCACACCATAACAGAAACCAGAATGAGGATCGATGGTAATTTTCATTTAGCTGAGATGATACGTTAATTTTTTTTATAGAAACTGGAAATATTTGTTGTTAATGTTATATAGTTTGGCGAGCCTGCCAGGTGATAAGCAGCCCTGCTATAGCTGAAATTAAACTTAGACACTCTGAATCCTATTCCCCACGAAAATCCTATTGTTGATGCTTTTGAGTCAACCATGAGCTCTTTCCTTCTCTGATAATTGTATCCGGCACGAAGGCTGAAATTTTTAGTGATTGAAAATTCCCCTCCGAAAACAAAATGGCGCATCAGGTTGTCTGTAAATTTATTAAACCTTTTTTCCGTAAGTGTATCACCGCTTATGGGGTCAATAGTATTTGTGATATCCGGATTTTCATAAGTCAGGTCGTACTTTTCCAGATGATTATAAAGCAGAGAAAACCTGAAAGGTATATGTTCCATTTTTTTCGACATGCCCAGTTGAATTTCAAAAGGTAATGACTCTCTTGTTCCTGAATATGTGTGTAACTGCCTTCCTATATTTTTTGCTATAAAGGTAGCTGTTATCTGCTTATCTGCGTTATAGTAAGTAGCTGCAATGTCGGCAGCTATACCGAAAGAGTTATATGACTCCAATGCCGAATAAATAGATTTAAAATTAGCACCTATAAAAAATGAAGAATCAAGGGCTCTTCCCCATCCTATGCTTAAAGCATATTCTCCGGCATTGAAATTTCCGTATGTTTCGCCGGTTTCATCAGCACGGGTGAATTTACCGTAATCAATAAACTGCATGTTAGCACAGAAACTTCCGTATTTTTTGAATGTTCTTGAATACGAGGCGAAACCATAATTCACATCGGTATAGTAATCAATAAAGTTAAGTGCCAGGTGATTGTTCATGTTTTTGCTTATAATAGAAGGATTGGTCAATGCCAGTGTTATGTCATCATCCTTTATTGCCAGAAAATCACCACCCATTGATGCAATCCTTGCACAGCTGGTAAGATTAAGAAAATTATAAGTGCTGTTGCCCCCTGTCTGCGAAAAAGCAAAATAATTGAATAATATTAATGCTGTTATTATTAAGAGTTTTTTCACACTGTCAAAATTATAAATTATTTCTTAGTAACGGAATAATTATAATTTTATTATTCAATACAAGCTATTAAAGTTAATGGCAAACAGAAAGTCAAAACTTGCTGTTTTTAGTTCGGGTAAATACGAATACCGGAATCCAATGTCAATAGGTGCGATAAATCTTAATATATGCATATCTGAAGTGAGTTCTGCACCGAAAGAATTGTAATACTTTTCTTTGTTTTCAGATTTTCCGTATGCATAATCATAAAATAAATTTATTTTCAGCCGTTTGATATAAACCAGCGACCCTATTCTGAAATCAGGATATAGCATTGGAAATTTGTAGTCCAAAAATAATGTATACAGGCTGTCACAGGATTGGTTATAATAACCTCTCGGATAATTTATTAATCCTGAAAAATAATAAGAATCGCCTCTCTGCCTTTCCTGAAAGGCACCCTGTATTTTGAAACTATGATGTTTCAGTAATCCCGGAAAATAAAAGTCTGTTTTTAGTGAATAAACATGGCCTAAATCAATACTGCTGAAAGGGGTATATTTGTAATTGAAATCAATAATCTGTGCCCATGTTGGCTCAAGATCTTTTTCAGAGGTTCTGATCTGATTATATGCCAGAAACCTGTAATTTAATGTTTGTATTTTTCCAGTAACAAAATTTTCAGGTGTCAGACTGGTATGAGTAATACCCATGAGAGAAGTGCTTATCTGTGGCCTGAAACCATAGTAATATTTACCGTGTGTAAAATCCAGTGGAACATAAGAACCTATTAACATATCAGTTTCATTCCATGTATATCTTTCTTTTGTGTCAATATAATAGCCTGCCCTTTCGCCATATTCTGCTCTGTAGTATATAACAGGGTAAAGCCCTTTATAGCTCAGGTCTGCATAATAAATACCTGTCTTGTCGTTACGGTTATATTCATAACCGAGAGTAAGAAATGTTGTACTCAGTTTATCCTGTGACATCATGCAAAAACCAGGTTTCATCGTGGTATTGTCAATATCGATGCTTACAGGTGCCCAGCTGTGAATGTTTAGAAGGTGCTGCCATTTACGGTATGGCCTGATGTCAAATGTTTTATTTCCGATGCTCTCGGAATTCAATACTCCTTTTTCCTGTTTTGAAATAACATCATATAGCTTCAGAGAATTATTTTTTACTTTTTCCAAAGATATCCAGTTGTCAGTATTGAATTCTGCTTCTGCAGTTCTGTATCCGTCAGAAG
>CAZSJF010000164.1:0-6702 GCA_964606705.1 uncultured Bacteroidales bacterium | reverse complement strand
TACCGATTAAGGTATTTTATTGAATTTATATATTAAAATATGCTTTGTGTAGCTTTGTGTCTTCTTAGTGCAACTCTGTGTAATAGCTATTTCACAAAGGTTCACAGAGTTTTCACAAAGGTTCACAAAGAAATTATACATATTTAATTGTTTATATATTTCAAAATAAACATTATATTTTAATTTGGTATAAACTCTAATATTTAATCTCTTTTAAATGCTTGCTTACAGGATAACAGTGATTTTGGCTTTTCTTCTTAACGTCTTTTCCTCTTATGCTGCCTATGATTTCAACAGTAACTGTAAAAAAGCCTATAACGAAATCATCAACCTCAGGTTCAGCCAGGGCAAAACCCTGTTAGCTGACGAAAGAAAAAACAACCCGTCAAATCTCATACCATGTTATCTTGAAAACTATATAGATTTCCTTTCACTGATTATAAGTGAGGACAAACAGAAATTTGATTTATTAAAAAATAATCAGGACATACGGATAAACCAGCTTGAAAAAGGCGATAAAAACTCTCCTTATTACAGTTACTGCCTGGCAGAAGTATATATGCAATGGGCATTTGTGAGGCTGAAATTTGAAGACTATACAAACGCTGCTTATGAAATAAACAAAGCTTATAACCTGCTGACAAAAAACGCCAAAGACTTTCCTGACTTCATGCCCAACTATAAAGGGCTGGGTATATTACACGCCATAATAGGAACCATACCGGACAATTATAAATGGATTTTTAACATAATCCACATAGAAGGTTCTGTTGAACAGGGAATATCCGAACTGAACAAACTCCTGAACCTGTCTTTGAAAAATAAAGAATATGAATACCTGAAAACAGAAACTATCTTCATTCTGACTTATGTACAGGCCAATCTTCAGAAAGACAAGGAAGGATTGTCGGGGCTGAAGGAAATTACCGAAAAGATGACGGTTCAGGAAAAGGACAACCCCATGATCATTTACTGCAGGGCATACATAAATATGAAACTCCAGAATAACGACAATGCAATAAATATCCTCATGAGCTACAAAACCAAAGAAGGAGTTTTCCCTTTTTATTATCTATATTACCTCACAGGAAAGGCTAAACTTAACAAGATGGATCCGGATGCAGATGTTTACCTGCTTAAATATATTACAAATTTCAAAGGGCAGAATTATATCAAAGCAGCATATCAGAAGCTTGCATGGTTTTACCTGCTGAAAGGCGATAAAAACAAATATGATCTTTATGTATCAAAAGTTTTAAACTCCGGAAAAGCATCAATTGATGAGGATAAACAGGCTGTTCTTGAAGTAAAAGGCAAGGCCCCGAATATCTATCTGCTTAAAGCAAGGCTGTTGTGCGACGGAGGATATTACCATGAAGCGATAAAGGCTCTTGTAGAGAAAAAGCCAAGTGAAATATTTACCGAGGCAAGGGAATATCTGGAGTTTACCTACAGGTTCGCAAGGATATATCATGAGATGGGACAAACAAATGAAGCAATATCATATTATAAAATGACATTGAAGAACGGGGAAAATTTCACTTATTACTTTGCCGCAAATTCCGCACTTCATCTGGGATATATATACGAAAACCTGAAAGATTTTAAAACAGCAGGATACTATTTCAACAAATGCCTGTCAATGAAAAACGAGGAATACAAAAACAGCATAGAGCAGAAAGCTAAAGCAGGTCTTAATAGAATAAAAAACAAACAATAACCTATCTATCAGAAAGTGACTTATAATAAGAAAATAATAATTCTCATTTGTATATTTACAATAATTGGTACAACGACTTATAGTCAAAATAACGATTCACTAATATTCCATTCAGGGAAGTTCAATAGAGTAGTTTTCATTACACCAGATACCTCTTATAATTTTATCAAGTATATATACCAAACAGGTCAATATTCTTTTAGTGATAGATTTATTGACTCTTCTTATTCTTATTCTAATTTTTACTCCAGAGTTGAGATTAAAAAAAAACATTTCAAAGCCATGCAGAATGTAACAGAGCAATATAACTACACATATATTCCTGATATTATTGATACAATATATAGCTATTTCCCGATAAAAAAAGGTTTAGAAATAAAAGAAATTGACGAAGTTTTTAATAATGTTCATTATCCACATATAAATATTGGTGAAGAAGTAATATATTCAGATATTTTAAAACAACTTGGAGAAAAATCAATACTTAATTCAGATATAGAAGTTATAAGAATTTTATATCCAATGTATGAATTTGATCAATCAATGTATGAATTTGATCAATGCAGTAAATATCAGATGGTAAAAATTGATTTCGGTACTGATACATCAATATTATATTCTATATTATTAGGCGATTCAAAAAAACTTAATGGGATTCAAATTATTGATAAGAAAATATATAAATTAAGTAAATCAGATGTAAATAAAATTAAAAACCGTTTATCTGAATTGAATAATCCTACTGATTCCTATTGTAGAAGGCCTGGTAATCCTTATTTGTTTGAATACAAACTTAATTCAAAATATAACTGTTTTTTTATCTCGTATCTTGGTCAACGTGGCAAAAAGGAATTTAATAAAATTAATCATTTTTGTAATTATTTAATGAGTATGAATAATAAATACAAAATGTATAAATCTAAAACAACAACTATTTCAGATAAGTAGAATATACTGGACCGTAGGCATTCTTGATAGAAAATCCAATTTTACACATCTTCGTCTTAGCCGCACATATTCCCCACCGTTGTTCATAGATTGTATCTACGAACAAAATAAAACGTAGTTTTTAACTACGAAAAACCCAAGCCGAACTGATTATAAATTTCATTTATAATTGAAGTATAAAAATCAAACTATTCCGAAAAATTTTTATACTTTTTATTTCTCATTTTCCGCAAATAATACTATATTTGTTATAGGCAAACCTTCTCCTCACAGGATAATACAGGTTGATATGAAAAAATACTCTCTTTATATTCTGATGATTTTTTTCTTACCTGCCGGATTTATCTATGCCCAGACTCCCACAATGCAGGACTGTATGGGTGCCATACCTATATGCCAGGACGTGTATTCGGAATCTTCATCTTTTACAGGAACAGGAAATTATACCAATGAGATAAACTGGGGAACATCTTGCCTGATCAACGGTGAAGAGAATTCAGTATGGTACACTTTTACCGTTCAGACATCAGGAATATTCCGGTTTACATTAACACCCAATGACATTGTCTATCCGGGTGATGATTATGACTGGAGCCTCTATAATTTAACCAATGCCACATGTGCTCAGATATACAATAATCCGTCCCTTGAGATCAGCTGTAATTCATGGGGTGTTGATTATTTCGATTCCTTGTTCTGCGGGCCGACAGGAATAAGCACGGCAATGGGAGGAGTTGGCAACAGCAACGGACCGGGAAGTTACAACGGCCCACCTTGGAACGCAGATATCAATGTTGCTGCAGGCAACACTTATGTCCTGGAAGTAAGCAACTGTAATTATACCGGTGCTGACAACGGCTATGTCATTGACTTCAGCCCTTCAACAGCTACGATATTTGATGATGTTCCGCCGGAAGTTGACAGTATCATGACGTCGCTTGTATGCGGTACAGCAATAGACACTATCGCAATTAAATTTTCCGAAAACATATTATGCAACACTGTCGAGCCGTCTGATTTTATTATTGAAGGGTCGGGCGGGCCTTACACAGTTACCAGCATATACGGCAGTGCCTGTTCTATCGGCGGAAACCAGGAAAAGAATTTCACAATAAGATTTTCTCCGCCTATAAATGAAAGCGGTGATTTTTACCTGATATTATCCGAGACCAACTCCGGCTCAGTTGCAGACCTTTGCAGCAACCTTGCAGAACAGGACTCTTTCAAATTGCACTTAACAGTATCAATACAAACTGAAACGGGTTCAGCAGACGGGCACTGCGGACACTCTGACGGCGAGGCTCATGTAACAGCAACAGGAGGTTCCGGTAACTACACATACACATGGAACACCAACCCCGCAGCTTATGTATCTTCTGTTACCGGCCTGACGGCAGGCATGTATATTGTAACGGTAACCGATGCCCCCTGCAGTAAAACCGACACCGCCATTATAAATGATATAAACACTATAAATGCAGACTTCACTTATTCGCCGGATATTATAACTGCTCTTGAAGGCACTTATTATTTCTCGGATATTTCCGGAAATGCAGTTGTATGGCTCTGGAATTTCGGTGACGGAAGCACATCGGAACAACAATATCCTTCCCATTCTTATTCTGAAGCCGGCAGCTACATTGTTACATTAACCGCTACAGACAACTTCGGGTGTACAGATTCCATACAGAAGGCTGTGAATGTGAGAGAACCGTTAACAATATATATACCTAATTCATTCACTCCCGGCAACGACGGGAAAAACGACTATTTCGCACCAGTGGGAGAAGGGATTGAACAATACACTTTTATCATGTACATTTTTGACAGATGGGGAAATCTTGTTTATGAAACCCACGATATAAACAAACCGTGGTATGGCACTTTCAACAATAAAAAAGCAGTGCAGGGAGTATATAATTACCGCATAATAATCAAAGACGAAATATTAGGCAAGGAATACGGATATGTTGGGAATGTGAATGTAATACTGTAAATTTGTATGGTTATGACAAAAAAATTCATACATATTTTAATTCCGATCTCATTTCTGTTTAGCAAAAGCTATGCTCAAACTCCAACAGTACAGGACTGCAATGGTGCAATATCTATCTGCCAGGATACATATACAGAATCCACATCTTACACCGGAACAGGAAATTACACCGACGAAATAAACGGAGTGACATCCTGTCTTGTAAACGCAGAGGAAAATTCAGTATGGTACACATTCACTGTTCAGACATCAGGTATTTTCAGGTTTACAATAACTCCCCAGGATACTGTTTTCCCTGGTGATGATTATGACTGGAGTCTTTTTAATCTGACCAATGCTACCTGTGCTCAGATACATAATAACCCGTCTCTCGAGGTCAGCTGTAATTCATGGGGCAGCGATGGAGGTACTTTTAACGGGGCAACAGGAATAAGCACGGCAATGGGAGGAGTTGGCAACAGCAACGGCCCCGGCAATACGAACGGCCCCCCATGGAATGCAGATATCTCCGTTACTGCTGGAAACAGATATGTATTAGTGGTAAACAACTGCATATGGGCAGGAGCTAACAACGGATATACGATAGATTTCACTCCTTCAGAGGCTTCAATTTATGATAACACACCTCCGGAAATAGACAGCATCAAAACCTCATTCAAATGCGGAACAGATGCAATCTCTTTAAAATTCTCCGAAGATATTATATGCAATACCGCTCAGACAACCGATTTTATTTTCCAGGGCCCCGGAGGACCTTATACGATTACTAACGTATCCGGCACAGCATGCAACACAGGAGGAACCCAGGAAAAGAATTTTACAATAACATTTTCCCCGCCTGTAGATGAACCGGGCACTTATTACCTGATATTATCCGAAACCAATTCAGGTTCCGTTGCTGACCATTGCGATAACCTTGCTGTTCAGGATACCATTGTTTTTATAATACCGGATTTACAGGCAGATTTTACAGTAACCCCGGAAATTGCATCATTAGACCAGCCTGAGTGTACTTTTATAAATACCTCCCAGGGAGCGTCTTTATATTTATGGACTTTCGGTGACGGGGATTCTTCGAACGTAAAAGATCCAACTCATTCTTATAATAAAAGCGGGGATTATTATATAACATTAATCGTAAGTAATTCCTATGACTGCCTTGACAGCATAACAAAAAAAGTAAAAGTCATTGAAGATGAATTGTCTTTCCCGAATGTATTTACCCCAAACCATGACGGAGTTAATGACTATTTCGAAATCACCAATATTGACAAGTATCTTTATTCTAAATTATTTATCAGGGACAGGTGGGGTAAAAATGTTTTTGAAGCACAGAACTACAATAACAAATGGGACGGAGGCAACCTGCCTGATGGTGTTTATTATTACATAATCACTTATCACGGCTATCTTAAAGATGGCGAAAAATCAGGGATAATAACAATTTTAAGGTAATATCAGTTTATACTTTCCAGTATATCCTCTTCTATTCTCAGATTATCAATAATAAAGTTCTGCCTTTCGGATGTGTTCTTTCCCATGTAAAAAGAGAGGGTATCTTCAACGGAAAAATCTCTTCTTATAATCACAGGGTCAAGGCGCATGGAAGGGCCGATAAAATGTTTGAACTCACCAGGAGATATTTCGCCCAATCCTTTGAACCTCGTTATTTCCGGATTACTTCCAAATTCCTTGACAGCATTTATCTTTTCTTCGTCCGAATAGCAATATACTGTCTTCTGCTTGTTCCTTACCCTGAACAGCGGTGTCTGCAGGATATACAGATGCCCTTTTTTCACCAGGTCGCTGTAATACTGAAGGAAGAATGTCAGCAGCAGCAAACGGATATGCATGCCGTCAACATCAGCATCAGTCGCAATAACTATGTTATTATACCGTATATTTTCTTCACCTTCTTCAATATTAATAGCTGACTGCAGCAGGTTGAATTCTTCATTTTCATAAACCTCTTTTTTACTGAGATTATAGCAATTCAAAGGCTTTCCTTTAAGACTGAACACTGCCTGTGTGGCAACAT
>CAZSJF010000163.1:0-6725 GCA_964606705.1 uncultured Bacteroidales bacterium | reverse complement strand
GTGTTGGGTGTGTTTGGGGTTTGTTTGCAAATTTTTCAGGAACATAAAACCCCTGAGTGATGAGGTTCTTATATTTCGTATTTTTTCTGTCGCTTTTAATCATCTTTTCAACATTAAGCCAGTTTTTCTTAACTTCAGGTTTTTGCTGATCCAATGACTGTATATATTCCCTTACCATAGCAGGGTTAAAAATTCCCGTTCTCGGGTCTGAAAATTTTTCCAAAACAAAAGGGTGCGGATATTTGCCCTGAACCATGTCAGCAAGTTCTTCAGTAGTCACTTCAACACCTAATTTACTGTATTCTTTTCCCATGATTATCTCGCTTACCATAGTATTCCATATCTCCTGCCTTATATAGAATGTTTGTTCGGCAGGAATATTTTCCATCTGGTACTGCTGCTTCATAAATTCAACCTGCTCTTCAACACGCTGCTCAAAATCCTGATAAGGAATAGATTCTCCCGAAACTTCTGTAAAGTCGGGCCTTTCACTATTACATCCTTTTTTAAAGTAATCTCCCAGGACAAAAGCCCCCAGCGCAATAAGTACAACAGTAACAATTAGTCCTCCACGACTACGAAGTTTACCAATAATAGCCATAATATTTTATGTTTTAAATAATATTACAAATTTACAAAAATAACAAAGTATATATTAAAATAAATTTTTTATCTGATATTATAGTTAGAATAGTTAGGGGCTTCTTTTGTGATTGTTATATCATGAGGATGGCTTTCTTTAATCCCTGCATTGGTTATTTTAATAAACCTGGCTTTTTGCAATTCCTTTATATTTTTCGCCCCGCAGTAACCCATACCTGCTTTCAAGCCTCCTATCATCTGGTAAATAACTTCCGACAGAGAACCTTTATATGGCACCCTTCCGACAATACCTTCAGCCACTAATTTTTTAACATCATCTTCTGCATCCTGAAAATACCTGTCTTTAGAACCTTTCTGCATTGCTTCTATGGACCCCATCCCCCTGTACATCTTAAATTTTCTTCCTTCAAAAATTATGGTTTCGCCGGGAGATTCCTCAACACCTGCAAAAATAGAACCAATCATTACGGAATTTGCACCTGCGGCAATAGCCTTGGTGATGTCCCCCGAATATCTTATCCCCCCGTCAGCGATTACAGGGATATTCTTATTTTTTAATGCTTTCGCAACAGAATAGATTGCAGACAGTTGTGGAACGCCAATACCGGTAATAATCCTTGTGGTGCATATAGACCCCGGGCCGACACCTACTTTCACTGCATCTACTCCTGCTTTTGCCAATTGCAGGGCGGCTTCTCCGGTGGCAATATTACCGACAATAAGCTGCATTTCAGGATATTTCTTTTTGATGCTTTTCGCCGTATCAATTACATATTTTGAATGAGCATGTGCTGTATCTATACACATGACATCAACTTCTGATTTAACAAGCGCTTCCACCCTGTCTGAAACATCAGAACTGATTCCGATGGCAGCACCCACACATAATCTTCCGGTCTTATCTTTACAGGAATTAGGACGTTCTTTGAATTTCATTATATCTTTATAGGTAATAAGGCCGATAAGCCTGTATTGCTTGTCAACAACAGGAAGTTTTTCAATTTTGAACTTCTTAAGAATGACTGCCACCTTATCAAAATTCGTAAATTCTGTTGTTGTTATCAGGTTTTCCTTGGTCATCACATCTCTGATAGGGCGGGTGGGATTTTTTTCAAAACGCAGGTCCCTGTTGGTAACAATTCCTTTTAAAACTTTATTATCATCAATAATAGGAATGCCTCCGATCTTAAACTCTTCCATTATCTTATGAGCATCTCTTACCAACGCATTTTCATTAAGGGTTATAGGGTCAACTATCATACCGCTCTCAGCACGTTTAACCCTTCTGACCTTGATGGACTGCTCTTCAATAGACATATTTTTATGAACAATACCGATGCCGCCTTCCTGGGCAATGGCAATTGCCATGGTTGATTCCGTCACACTGTCCATAGCGGCAGATATGATAGGGATATTTATATTTATATTCTTTGTCAGCTGTGTAGTTATGTCAACTTCACGCGGCAGAATTTCCGAATAGGCCGGAAGAAGCAAAACATCATCAAAAGTAAGCCCTTCCGTGATAAATTTTTCTTTGTCCAGTATCATAAGAATTCAGTATTAACATTATTTCGTGCAAATGTACGCAAAATTTAAGAAACTTTTATCTATTTTTCCTTTGTAAAAATTTTAACTTTGTAAAAATTTCAGACTTTAATACAGGAAATTATACGGAGAAGCTGAATAAAAACTTACATCTCAAAGGATTAACTGTAAAAAGGAAGAAAACAAAGAATAAAAAGCTGTAATAAATGATTTATAAGAACATTTTATTAAGAAAAACCCTGTTGCTGATCTTTCCGGTATCATTTCTTATCTCCTGTTCCTGCGGGAATGATTATATTCCCAGGCCAAAAGGGTATTTCAGGATTGCATTGCCGGAAAAAAAATATGTCATTTTTGACTCTGTCTACCCATACAGCTTTGAGTACCCTGCTTATACAAAGATCGTTCCGGACACTAATTTCAGAGCAGAATCATACTGGATAAATATTGAATTCCCGCGTTTCCACGGCAAACTGCATATTACATATAAGCCTATAAAAAATAACCTTTCAAAATATCTTGAGGACTCCAGAATGTTTGTCAACAAACATATACAGAAAGCAGAGGCAATTGACGAAAAAGCATATACCAATGATGAAGAAAATGTTTATGGGCTTATCTATCATATAGGCGGCAGCGGAGTGGCTTCCACATACCAGTTTTATATTACGGACAGCACGAAACATTTTGTCAGGGGGGCTTTATATTTTGAAACAGTCCCCAATAATGACTCTCTCTCCCCTGTCATTGATTTTATCGGGGAAGATATCGTACATTTGATAAACACATTTAAATGGAAAAAGGTAATGGTTAAGTAGGTATAAAGGTATAAAGGCATATGGGATTAGTAATATTGTATAAAAATTATATATTGAAATTTAAAATACTTTTATTCCTTATACCTTTATACCCTATACCTTAAGAGTAGCAAATAAATTGAATTTTTATATAAAATTCTTAGAAATTAATTTTGAGTAATATGATTTAATTTTAACCGGAAAGGGATAATAAATGGAAAAAAACAAAAATGAAAAAAAAATTATATATGATAATCCCGGCTACAAAAAAACAGACATATATAATTCTGAATTGATTGATAAAATTGCTGCCAATTACAAAGAAATTTTATCAGCAATAGGAGAAGACCCTTCACGCGAGGGATTGCTGAAAACACCTGTCAGAATTGCAAAAGCATTGCAGTTTATAACCCAGGGATATAACGAAAATCCTGAAGCAATACTCCGTTCAGCAATGTTTAAAGAGGATTATAAACAAATGGTGATTGTGAAGGATATAGAAATATATTCTATGTGTGAACATCATTTATTACCTTTTTTTGGCAAAGCTCATATTGCTTACATTCCTAATAAGTATATTGTCGGGTTAAGCAAAATACCAAGAATTGTTGATGCTTTTGCCAGAAGGCTGCAGATACAGGAAAGGCTTACAACACAGATTAAAGACTGCATCCAGAAGACTCTGAATCCTTTGGGTGTTGCCGTTGTCATTGACGCACAGCATTTGTGCATGCAGATGCGCGGTGTGCAGAAACAGAATTCTATCGCAACAACTTCTGATTTCACAGGTGCTTTTCTGGAAGAAAAAACACGGCTTGAATTCATGAATCTGATAAATTCAAACTTACATAAATAAAAAACACACAACTATGAAAGCATATGTATTTCCAGGACAGGGAGCGCAGTTTGCCGGGATGGGAAAGGATTTGTATGAAAAATCACCGGCGGCAAAAGAGCTTTTTGAAAAAGCAAATGAAATTTTAGGATTCCGGATAACGGACCTTATGTTTGGCGGAACAGACGAGGATCTGAGGCAGACAAAAGTGACACAGCCTGCTGTTTTCCTCCACTCTGTAATACTTGTCCTTACCCTCGGGGAAGATTTCAAACCCGACATGGTTGCAGGGCATTCACTAGGGGAGTTTTCCGCCCTCGTTGCAAACAAAACGCTTTCTTTTGAAGACGGATTGAGGCTTGTTTCAAAAAGAGCCATGGCCATGCAGAAAGCCTGCGAAAAGGAGCCTTCAACAATGGCTGCTATTCTCGGACTTGATGACAAAATTGTTGAAGACATATGCGCTTCAATAGACGAAGTGGTGGTTGCTGCAAATTATAACAGCCCCGGACAACTTGTCATTTCAGGCTCTGTGAAAGGAATTGAAACCGCCTGCGAGAAACTGAAGGCCGCAGGAGCAAAAAGGGCATTGCCGTTAAAAGTCGGCGGAGCTTTTCATTCCCCGCTGATGGAGATTGCACGGACTGAACTCGAAGAAGCTATCAATTCAACAACTTTCAATAATCCCGTTTGTCCGATATATCAGAATGTAAGCGGCAAAGGTACCGTTGCTCCGCATGAAATAAAACAGAATCTTGTTGCACAGCTAACATCACCGGTGAGATGGACACAGTCCATTCAGAATATGTTTGCCGACGGAGCAAAGACATTTATTGAAGCAGGGCCGGGAACAGTGTTGCAGGGCCTTGTAAAAAAGATACACCCGGAAGCAGAAGCATCCAGCCTGTAATAAAAATCTGTTAATGCCAATGACAATGGGAAACATAAAAGAATTTAATACTTCGGAAGTTGAAAGTAAAATTCAATCCGTTATTTCTGAAGGATTAAAGGAAATAAACAGGGTTCAGGCATTAAAAACCATATTAAGTTTTATAGAACTTACCTCACTGGAAGGTTCGGACACAGATGAAAAAGTTGTCAACCTTTGCAGAAAAGCATATTCTTTTAAAGATAAAGGCGAAGATATCCCGAATGTTGCTTCAGTATGTGTTTACCCAGTTTTTGTGAAGCTTGCAAAAGAACAACTCAAAGGCAGGAACATAAAAGTGGTATCTGTTGCAGGGGCATTTCCCGGCGGACAGTCACCTTTGTCAGTTAAATTATCCGAAGTAAAATATGCTCTCGGTGAAGGTGCTGATGAGATAGACATGGTGATGTCGCGCGGAAAATTCCTTGAAGGAAAATATTCCGTTGTCTCTGATGAAATAGCAGAGATAAAGGCCGTTTGTAAAGCCACCCCGCTGAAAGTGATACTGGAGACAGGAGAACTTGGCTCCCTGAGCAATATCAGTAAAGCCTCCGAGATTGCCATAGAGGCAGGGTGTGATTTTATCAAGACCTCTACGGGAAAAATAAAGCCCGGAGCAACAGAGCAGGCATTTTTTGTCATGCTCGATGCAATAAAAGAACATTATGAAAAAACAGAAAAAATGACAGGCATCAAACCTGCAGGAGGAATATCGGAACCACAGCAGGCACTGAATTATTTCATAATGGTCAGTAATATTTTAGGGGATAAATGGATTGATAAAAAACTGTTCAGATTCGGTGCAAGCAAACTTGCTGATGCTTTATTGTCAGAAATTTTATAATTTTATGAAAATTTTCCAAGAGATATGAATGTTCAGGATATAAAACAACGTTTCGGCATTATCGGCAACTCGCCTTTATTAAACAGGGCTGTTGATATTGCCAGTCAGGTTGCTTCCACTGACCTGAGCGTTTTAATAACCGGTGAAAGCGGAACGGGTAAAGAGGTGTTTCCGAAGATCATTCACCAGCTCAGTTCAAAAAAGCACGGGGCATATATTGCTGTTAACTGCGGAGCTATTCCTGAAGGCACTATTGATTCCGAATTGTTCGGGCATGAAAAAGGCTCTTTCACCGGTGCATACGAAGCAAGAAAAGGATATTTCGAAGTAGCCAACGGAGGGACTATATTTCTGGATGAAATTGCGGAACTACCCCTTTCAACACAGGTCAGACTGCTGAGAGTCCTGGAATCGGGCGAATTTATCAGGGTAGGCTCTTCCAAAGCACAAAAAACCAATGTCAGGCTAATAACAGCTTCCAATGTAAATATCGCTGATGCCATATCAAACGGCAGGTTCAGGGAAGACCTTTACTACCGCCTGAATACCGTTCCTATATGGATGCCCCCTTTAAGGGAACGCAAGGAAGACATATTGCTGCTGTTTAACAAATTTGCTTCCGACTTTGCGGAGAACTACAGGATGCCTCCGCTGCAACTGGAAGAAGAAGCCCAGAAACTACTTGTCAGCTACAGGTGGCCCGGAAATATAAGGCAGCTTAAGAATATCACAGAGCAGATATCCATAATAGAAAAAGTCAGGCAGATAGACGATAAGACATTGCTTAAATACCTGCCCCAGTCACATGATAACGACCTGCCCGTGCTCTTTCACGGCAGTACGCCCAAATCCGAATTTCTGGAAAGGGAACTGCTTTACAAAGTGCTTTTCGACATGAAAAAGGATGTCAATGACCTTAAGAAAATAGTCCTTGAAATAATTAAAAACGGAGGCACAGGAGCTGATCTGCAGAAAGAAAATATCGTTGAAAATTTATATAACGACATAGATGATATAACTCCCGGCAAAGAACATAAAGTAAAAATAGAGAAACATTCGGATATTTCCGCTTCTTCCGAACCCATAAATGAATCTGAAGTTATTGAAGAGTCTTTGTCTTTAGAGCAGAAAGAAATCGACCTTACCCAAAAACCCCCAAACACACCCAACACA
>CAZSJF010000162.1:0-6732 GCA_964606705.1 uncultured Bacteroidales bacterium | reverse complement strand
TGGGAAGTGTAGTGGGAGGATTACTGTTTAATCTTATACTGATATATTTTTTCCGGATGGATGCTGATAACAGGTTTGGGAGCTTATATAGGAAAATATTTTAAAGAGATTAAAAACACACATGTAATAGTTCTTCAGATTCTGCAGGCAATACTGCCGGTTGTTACAATATTTGCACTGTACATTATTAAAAACAGGCTTTTTCCTCCAGGAAGCATGATAAATATACTGGATATCTTTTACTGTTCATTTGCTGTACTGCTGCCTTTCTGTTTTGTGTCGGGATTTTTATTCACTTCTTTCTGCAACATCATATCGGAACTATATAATGACAATCGTATAAGCAAAGTATATTCCATAGAATCTATGGGAAGTGTAGTGGGAGGATTACTGTTTAATCTTATACTGATATATTTTTTCCGTACTTTCCAGAGCCTGGTGATCCTGATGTTTATGGGATTTGTCATCGCTGTGATCCATGCCATTATTTTAAAAAACAGGATATTCATATTTGTAATATTGTTAATATCCTCCGTCTTATCATTTCTGTTATATAAATACAATCCTGATGAAATTGCGGCAAACCTGTTGTATCAGAAACAGGAAATATTGCTTAGCAAAGAAACTCCGTACGGGAATATAGTTGTGACAAAAACAGAAGAGCAATTCAATTTTTATGAAAATAATATTCCTTTGTATTCAACAAACAATAAAATAGGAGTTGAAGAAGCTGTGCATTATGCCATGGTACAGCACCCTAAACCTGACAATGTACTTGTTATATCCGGAGAAATGACAGGGATAACAAAAGAGATACTAAAATACAATGTTAAAAGAATAGATTATGTTGAAATTAATAGATGGCTGATAAATATCTCAGGAAGATATATTCCTGAAATAACAGACAAAAAACTGAACATCATTAACAAAGATGCGAGGCTGTTCATAAAAGAAACCGGAAACACTTATGATGTTGTTTTGATAAACCTGCCTGAGCCTGTTACTGCAAGCATCAACAGGTATTACACTTTTGAATTTTTCTCCGAACTGGATAAGAAGTTAAGCAGAGGTGCAATTATCTGCACCGGCCTGCCTGTAACAATGAATTATATAAGCAGTGAGGCTGTCCAGACGAATTCCGTTTTGTATGAAACTTTAAAAAAGGTCTTTAAACATGTGCTTGTCATCCCTGGAGGAAAAAATTATTTCATCGCTTCAGATAATATGCTTAGCATAAACATTGCTGAAAAGATCAAAGAAAAAAATATAGAAACCCTTTACGTCAATGAATATTACCTTGACGACACCATGCTGAAAAGCAGAAGCAATTATATCATGAACTCATTGAATACTGATGAAAATATAAATAAAGATTTTTACCCTGTATCATATTACAAACAGATAAAATTCTGGCTGAGTTATTTTAAAGACAGGTCTCACTGGATAATAATACCGGCCCTCGTGTTACTGATATTTGCATTTATCATTCTGACAGGTAAGTTGAATACAATAAACTTTGGCTTGCTTACAAGCGGTTTTTCTGCTTCCTCGCTTGAAATTTTATTGATAGTTTCTTTCCAGATAATATATGGATATGTTTATCAGGCATTGGGCCTGATAATTGCTTTTTTTATGCTGGGTATGGCTCTGGGGGCATTTTTTGTACATAGGTTGATAAAAGTCAATATAAAGAACTATGTGATGTTGCAACTGGGATTGGGGTTGTATGCAATAGCTTTACCGCTTATCTTTATATTGCTTAGAAAATATTCTATTAATCAGACACTTGTTCTTATCATATTTTTTTCTGTAACTGTAGATATAGCAACCATTATCGGAGCAATATTTTCCTTTGCCACGAAACTGCAGAACAATGCGATACAGGAAACAGCGGCCGTGTCGTACAGTTATGACCTTGCCGGTTCCGCACTGGGGGCATTGGCAATATCTGCATTCCTGATACCTTTATTGGGGATTTTTAATGTAAGTTTCATGATAGGAATATTGAATTTATTAGCCGGACTGATAATTTTGCTGAAAAAATATAAACAATTATCCCTGTAAAGAATTTTTGTGCGTTTGTGTGAGAGTTTTAAAATTAAATGTAAATTTGGTTAGCAGAAAATTATTCGGAAATATAGAGGTGTAAAATATTTTTAAAATATGTGGAGTTTGGTTACCACTTAAAAAAACGGACTTGTCCCGCTCAGGTGTTTTTGCGGGGGCGTAACTGAAAAGCCAGAAGAGTAGGAAAACTAAACAAAGAAAAGAAAATGAAAAAGATTTTATTTATCGCAGTTGTAACATCATTTTTTTTGACGTCTTGTGTTGTTGTGAAAACGGACACATCTAAAACGATGGATATCTATGGTGCAGGTGTTATTCAAAAACCTGTTCTGGTAGATCTGGAAGTAAAAGAAACAAAAGTTACCGGAACAGCAACAGGAACAGCAACAGGGGCAGCGGGAAAAACAATGGACCCTATAAAACAGTCTGCAGTTGCAGATGCTCTTAAAAAAGCAAATGCCGATGTTTTGGTTGAACCGGTTTTTGAAACTGTAACTACCGGAGGGAAAACCACAGCGACTGTCACCGGATTTCCTGCAACTTACAAAAATTTCAGATCGATAAAACCGGAAGACGTGGAATTGCTTAAAGTAGGCGTGACTCAGAAGGCCGATGTTTACGAACCTCCTAAAGACCAGCAGCAAAAGAAAAATCTGGCAGCAGCAATTGCCGGAACAGTATTATGCTTAGGTTTAATAATCGGGTTGCTTGGAACAATGTAATACCAATGTTTATTACATGTAGCATAATTATATTGTAGATAGGCCTGTTTAATAATGGTCATCGGTGGTAATTGATAACGCCAGTATTACTGGGCTTTATTTCAAATAAATGCTTTTTCGGAGTAGACTCATATATATACATATAATTTTTATATTACTATTCTGTTTTGATAAACTTTGTAGTTGTGACAACTCCTTCCGTATTTTTGATATTAACAAAATATATTCCGTTATTGAAATTGCCGGTATTAATATCTATAATATTTTCACCATTCTGATATTGTTTTGTTTCTGAATATACAGTTTGTCCTGTGTAATTAACAACATTAATATCCAGTTGTGTGTTCTTATTCAGAGCAAATTTTATTTTAAGATTATCATTAACAGGATTCGGATAAACAGATAATTCGATATTTTCCGAATAGTTATTCTCAATATTTGTTGCTATTAAATTATTGATGATTTTTTCGTCTAAATCAATTGTAAAACCGTCAAATGTACCTCCTTGATAACAACCATTATAACCTAAACTAAAAAAATAAATCCCGTTTCCTTTAAAAGGAATTCCCATGTAATCATACCATTTATAACCATTATTTTCTACAATTGTCCATTTGGTGGTTATACATAAAGGAATATTGTTAAAAGCGGTATCATAATTATAATAGTTGATATAAATTTTACTTATGTATGCACTGTCAATAATATGAATAACAGTATCAATACAATCTGTGCATATTATACAAAATGGCCAGAAAACAGGTGTAAGGGAGTCATCGGTATAAACACAGCTGCCATCATCAATGGTAGACCATGGGTTGTCATTCAACGCTTTAGGGTCAGTACATCCATAAATAGGAGTATCAGGATAAATACAACTGCCATTATTAATAATAGCCCACCTGTTGTAATTCAATGCTGCAGAGTCAGTGCATCCGGTTTCATCCTGAGCATAAGTGATAAATCCGTACAGGACTGATAAAATCAGTATTAAAGTTTTAGAGTTGAAATTTTTCATAATTGTAAATTTTTAGTTAATAAAATATGGTTTTATTTATAAGATGTTATGAGACAGAAAAAGGTTGCGTACGTGAAAAATATTTTTCTGTGTATTGTTTTATTGCAGATTGTCAATGAATTCTATGAACCTCAAAGTAAAAGAATAAAGCCTTTTCTATAAAAGCAGGATTTCTGAGACAATGTAATCGGATACCGATGTTGTATGGTATATTATAGTATTCCGATCCCTTCTTTGAAAGTTTTATACTTTAATTCTTTAATCAGCTCATTTCTCATCCTTTGGGTGTCACCGTAATATGAACTCATGCCGATTTTTACAAAATCTCTTGTCAGCGGACTTTTTATGCCAAAAAGTAATGAGCCCAATTCAAATATTCTGGCTGCAAACATGATTAATGGCACAGGCATTCGCCATGGTGTTTTATAACCCCAGTGTCTTGCAGCACTATCTAAAAATTCCTGCAATGTCTGTATGCCGTCATCTCCTATATGATAAATTCCTTTGATGTTCGGTTTAACCACTGCCTGTTTTGTGGCTTCTAAAAAATCCGGAGCAGAGATTAAATGTATAAATGTCGGGTTTTTCCATATTCCCAGAAGCCTGTATTTTGCAAACCACCGGGCTGCATCAATCATCAGTATTCCCTTGCCGTAAACCATGCCAACTCTTAATGAAACAGCTTCAATGTTTGTCTCTTTTTCAATGTCAAATAATAATTTCTCTTCTTCAAGCCGGGTTCTGGCATGTACTGAAAATGGTGTCCCATCAAGCCTCCCTCTTGCCGGATTTGCCGATGATGTTTCACCTTCTACATGAGGGAAACTGATTAAAATTATTCTCTTAACATTATTTTCTATTGCCTTTTCAACAAGGTTTCTGAAATATATGACATTGGTTTTAGGTAAGAATTTTTCCGGGTTATGTTTGAAAAGTACTCCGGCAAAATGCACGACAGTATCCGCGTTTTTTAAAGCATTTGTCAATGTATCCTTATGTTCCAGGTCAGCTTTAAAAATATTTATGTTCGCTGCATTTTTTAATCCGGGATTAACATCTTTTTTATGGATCAGTAAATTAAGGATCAGCCCTGTATCTTTGAGATAGTCTGTCAGCAATCCTCCTAAATTTCCTGCCGCCCCTGTTATTAATACTGTTTTCATACTGCTGTTGATATTCTGTATTTCGTATATCTGTTATATTAATGGTTTGTAAAATTCTCTGTATAATTTCTCATTTGAATAAAAGCCGTTTTTTTTCAAGCATTTCCGCTGATGTCTTATATCCATAAGCCAGTATGCCGCCTATGCCTGTTTCTTTGCATCTGTTTTCAAATTCAAAATAAAGGTTAGGCCCTATTATTTTATTCTGATATTCTTTTTTTACAGCACAGAACCATAATAAAATGGCATTGCTTATCAGTTTTTCACCGCTTATAAATCCTTTTATCTGCCCTCCTGTTTCATAAACTAATGTTAAACATCTTTCATTTAAAACCAATTCTTTTATCCATTTTCTGTCATAGGGAATATCGTCATTGTATTTGAAAGGTTCCATATCCAGCAGCTTGTGGATAACATCAATATCTTCAGATTTTGCCTTTCTTATTGAGGTTTTCGTGTTGTTACGATTCATTATTGTTTATTTTGATAATTTAAAAATTAAATGATTCAAATATTCAAAAATAAAAAACTATTTTTAAAATGGGGTGAATTTTTAACATAATCGTTTAGTTGGGAAAATATTTTTCCGAATAATTATGACAACAGAAAATTATTATTACTTTTACAAGTGAATTTGCATATTGAATTTGAGAACACCGAAATCATACAAATTCATTTAACATAAGTGAAAATCACTGAGAATATCATCATAAAATGGAATCGAAAAAAACAGGAAACAGGTATATCGTCAGGCTTGATAAAGGAGAAGAAGTAGTTGAAACAATCAAATTATTCTGTAAGAAGAACGATATAAAACTTGGACAGTTTACAGGGCTAGGTGCTGCTGATAAAATTAAAGTAGGGCTTTTTAATGTTAAAACAAAAGAATATCACTCTAAGGAATTTACAGGTGATTATGAGATAGCTCCGTTGTATGGAAATATTACAACAATGAACGGGGAAATTTATCTGCATTTTCATATTAATTTTTCGGATGATAAGCATAACTCTTACGGAGGGCACCTGAACTATGCATTCGTTAGTGCTACTTTCGAAGGTGTTATTGAAGTTATTGAAGGAGCTGTTGACAGGCAGTTTGATAAGGATGTCGGGTTGAATCTTTTAAAATTCTGACATCAGTTTAAAAAAGATAGTTTTTTCATATACAATAAAAAAAATTAAAAACAATAGAAAAAAAATTTTTTTTTTAATTTTTTTTTTTAATTATTTGTTAGCGAATTTATGAATCTTTTAATAAAAAGTTCATTTTCTTGATAAAAGTAAGATAAAGTTAAAGTAAAATCTATATTCCGTAAATAATTCAATGAAGAAAGATCACAAACAGGTTTGGGAAAAATGCCTTAAGATAATTGAAGATAATATCAATTATCAGCTTTTCAAAACCTGGTTTGCTCCGATAAAGCCGATAAAACTGGAAGATAATGTGCTGACAATCCAGGTGCCCAGTCAGTTTTTTTATGAATATCTTGAGGAAAATTTCATAGTGCTGCTGAAAACTATTATAAAGAGGGAACTTGGCGCCGAAGGAAGGCTGGAATATAATATAATAATGGAGAATTCTTTTAGCAATAATCCATATACAGTAAAATTTCCTACATCCAACAAAAGAGCAGTAAAAAATCCTTCTGTTTCAATACCTATAGATATTAACAAAGAAGGATTTTTCACTGCCTGTTTTGTGGCTTCTAAAAAATCCGGGGCAGAGATTAAATGTATAAATGTCGGGTTTTTCCATATTCCC